>JANOPR010000644.1:0-4752 GCA_031421955.1 Burkholderiales bacterium | reverse complement strand
AACAACGTCAGGCCCAGCGGCAACGACGATGCGCCGCACCAGCACATGACGACCTACACGCTCGGCATGGGCGTGGGCGGCTTGCTGACCTACCAGCCGGATTACCTGACCGCCACCAGCGGTTCGTACTACAACATCAGCCAGGGCACGGCCGAATGGCCTGCGGCCGGGCCGACCCGAGATGCGGAGAATATCGACGACCTGTGGCACGCTGCCGTCAATGGCCGGGGCCGCTATTTCAGCGCGGGTGACCCGACGACATTGGCGCAGAGCCTGGCCACCACGCTGCAGGCGATCGACGCCGAAACCGGATCGGGTTCGGGCGCTGCGGCCAGCACCTTGCAACCGGTGGCCGGCGATAACACGCTGTTCATCGCCAAGTACAAGACCGTGCACTGGGTCGGTGACCTGGTGGCGCGCAGCATCGATCCGATAACCGGTGCGATCTCGGCGCCAGTCTGGAGCGCGGCGCAGCAGTTGCAGGCCCGCGTGACCGCGGGCACGCCCCGGGACATCCGCTACTTCCAGCGCGGCTCCGGCAACACGGGTGCGCTGCGCAGCTTCACCTACGCCAACCTGCTTGCGGACGGCCTGAACGGCCATTTCGACAGCGCATGCAGCAAGTCGCCGGCGCTGACCCAATGCGGCGTCCTGAACACTGTCGACACGGCGGTGGCCAATCTGGGCGCCAACATGGTGGACTACCTGCGCGGCGGTTCGAACCCCGTCTACCGCACCCGGTTCACAGGAGACGCGGACATCGGTGGCGGCATCCTCGGCGACGTGATCGGCGGCGCGCCGGTCTTCGTGCGGCGACCTTCGTTCAGCTATACCGAGAACGACTATGCCGGATTCGTCGCCAGCGTCAACGCCACCAACGCGGGCGCGGGCCGGACCGGGGTGGCGTATGTGGCCTCCAACGACGGCATGCTGCACGCGTTCGACGGCACCACTGGCGCCGAAAAGTGGGCCTATGTGCCGACAATGGTGATGAACCGCATGTACCGCCTCGCGGACCGCGACTACGCCAACCGGCATGAGTTCTTCGTCAACGGTGCGCCAGTGATCGGTGACATCTTCGTGCCCGGGTCGCCGGGTCGCTGGAAGACGATCTTGATCGGTGGCCTGGGCGCAGGCGGCCGGGGCTACTACGCCCTCGACATCACCGATCCGGAGAACCCGATCGCACTGTGGGAGTTCAGTAACGACAGCCTGGGCGGCGGCGACAACCTCGGCCTGACCTTCGGCAACCCGGTGATCACCAAGCGCGCCGATGGCACTTGGGTGGTGGTGTTCTCCTCGGGCTACAACAACGTCTCGCCGGGCGACGGCAACGGCCACCTGTACGTGGTCAATGCCAACACCGGCCAGCGCAACCTTGTGGTTCCGACCTACACCAGCGGCACCACGCCGGCCGGAACGACCACGATGCCGAGCGGCCTGGGCAAGATCAACGCCTGGATCGATTCGGAAATCGACAACCGGGCGACGCGCTTCTACGGTGGCGACGTGCTCGGCAATTTGTGGCGATTCGACATCGACAACCTGGTGGCACCGAACCAGGCGGCACTGCGGCTGGGCTTCTTCGAAAACGCCGGGGTGCGCCAGTCAATCACGACGCAACCGGCCCTCGCCGAGGTCAACTACAACGGCAGCCGTTTCCCGGTCGTCTATGTCGGTACCGGTAAGTACATTGGTGCCACGGACCTGACGCACACGGCGACGCAATCGGTATACGCATTGAAGGATCCGCTGACCAATGCCCCGCTGGGTGACGTGCGCGCCAACTCGACCGTGGTCGCACAGACCTTCTCCGAAGCGGGCCTGAACCTGCCTCGCACCGTCACCAACCTGGCGGTGAATTGGGTCAGCGGCAACGGCTGGCGCGTCGACCTGCTGTCGCCGGGTGAGCGGGTCAACGTTGACATGCAACTGCTGTACAACACCTTGACCTTCGCCAGCAACATTCCGAGCAACGATGTCTGCACGATCGGCGGCAGTTCCTACCTGTACCAACTCGACATCGGCACCGGTTCGATCCCGTCGACGGCGACTAGCACGGTGGCCGGACGTTGGCTCGGCGGCTCGATGGTCGTCGGTATCAGCTGGGTCACACTGGAGGGCCCTGGCGGCGTGCGCGGCGGTGGCCGCACCGTCACGATAACGGTCGACAACCGGGGCATCCCGCGCACCGACCCAGTCCCACCCCCGCCGCCGCCGACCGGCACCGGCCGCAGGACCTCGTGGCGCGAGTTGGTTCAATGAGCTGACAGTGACTCAGAAGCCGGCCGCACCCGCGGCCGGCTTTTTCCATCATGGAGCAGACCGCCATCACCCGAGACTTGCGCCGCATGGCGCCGCTGGCGATCCTGGTCATCGGTCTGCACGCGGCCCTGCTGACGATTCCTCTGCGCCCCGCTAGACCGGATCGCGCCTTGGCAGAGAGCGGGCAGGTGCACGTGAGGCTGCTCAGCGCGCCATTCGTCCAGGCGCCGGCTGTGCCCTCCACGGCACAGCCCCCACACGCCCCCGAGGTTGCCGAGCAAGCACTGCCCGCCCAGGCCGTGCCGCCGCGACCGGTTGCCGAACCTGCGCCGCCGCGCGTCGAGCCAGCGAGCGTCTCGCCGCCTGCGCCGGCATTCGGCCTGGTCGTGCCCGGCGCCGACCGCGACGCCGAGTACTTCCCGCGCGCGCTGCTGTCGCTGGCGCCGATCCCGCTCGACACCGTCGTCATCGACTATCCGACCGTCGAGAAGGACGGCGGCCACCATGTCAGCAAGCTGACCCTGTTCATCGAAGAGACTGGCCGCGTGGCCCGGGTGCGGGTCGACGGGCCTTCACTGCCGCCGGCGCTCGAGGAGGCCGCTCGCCGGGCCTTCGTCGACGCGAAGTTCCGACCCGGCGAAGCACAAGGGCGCGCGGTCAAGTCGCAGATTCGGGTCGAAGTCGTGTTCGACAATCGCCCGCCTGCCCGGCCGTAGCCGGCGGTCTGATTGCTGCGCTGCAGCGCCGGTCGCGCGCATGGCGCAGACAACCTAGGGTGAACCCGCGGGTTTTGGCATGACATGCGACAATCGCCGCGCCTTGCCGCGCCGCGCCAGCGGTGCGCAGGCGCCACAACAACTCCACGCGCGGCCCCAGCCGCCATTGCGCTCGATTGAACGCCGACCCACTCATCGAGATCGACCGTGTCACGTTCGGCTATGACGCCAGCCGTACGATCCTCGAGGACATCAGCCTCGGGTTTGCCCGCGGCAAGGTCACGGCCATCCTGGGCGGCTCGGGCTGCGGCAAGACCACGCTGCTGCGCCTGATCGGCGGCATGGCTGCGCCCAACCAGGGCCGCGTGCTGTTCGACGGCGAACCGATCGACACCCGTCGTCGCGAGCGCCTGCTGCAGCAACGCCGGCGCATGGGCATGCTGTTCCAGTTCGGCGCTCTGTTCACCGACCTGACGGTCTTTGATAACGTCGCCTTCCCGCTGCGCGAGCATTCCGGGCTGACGGAATCGATGATCCACGACATCGTCCTGATGAAGCTGCATGCGGTCGGCCTGCGCGGCGCGTCATCGCTGCGCATCTCCGAAGTCTCTGGTGGCATGTCGCGGCGCGTGGCACTGGCGCGCGCCATTGCCCTCGACCCTGAACTGATCATGTACGACGAACCCTTCGCCGGCCTGGACCTGATCTCGATGGGGGTGGCCGCCAAGTTGATCCGCAACCTCACCGATGCCACCGGCGCGACCGCGCTGGTCGTGTCCCATGACGTCTCCGCGTGCATGGCGATCAGCGACCATGTGATCCTGCTGGCCAATGGCGGGCGCATCGTCGCCCAGGGCACGCCGGCCGAGTTGATGGGGTCCTCAGATCCCGAAACCCGCCAGTTCATCCGCGGCGAGCCCGACGGGCCGGTCAAGTTCCACTACCCGTCGCGCACGCTCGCCGAGGACTTTGGCGTCGACGAGATCGGGGCCGCCGCATGATCGGCAACGCCGTCGCAGCGCTGGGCGCGCGCACGCTGGATGTGATGCACTCGTTCGGCCGCGCCGCGTTCTTCTTCTTCGCCTTGGTCGTGCACATACCGGCCGCGCTGCGCCGTTTCAGCCTGGTGGTGCGCCAGATCTACGCCATCGGCAACCTGTCGCTGGTGATCATCATGGCCTCCGGCCTGGCCGTGGGTTTCGTGCTGGCGCTGCAGATGTATTACGCGCTGTCGACCTTCGGTGCCACCGAGTCACTGGGCCTGATCGTCAATCTGTCGCTGGTGCGCGAACTCGGGCCGGTGATCACGGCGCTGCTGTTCGCCGGCCGCGCCGGCACCTCGTTGACGGCCGAGATCGGCCTGATGAAGGCCGGTGAGCAACTCTCGGCGATGGAGATGATGGCGGTGGACCCGCGCAGCCGCGTGCTGGCGCCAAGGTTCATCGGCGGCGTGATCTCGATGCCCCTGCTGGCGATCCTGTTCTCGGCCATCGGTATCCTGGGCGCGTGGGTCGTGGGCGTGCTGCTGATCGGCCTGGACTCGGGCAACTTCTGGTCGCTGATGCAGACCCGCGTCGACGTCTGGCGCGATGTCGGCAACGGCGTGGTCAAGAGTTTTTTCTTTGGTGTCGTGTGCACCGCAGTGGCGCTGTACCAGGGCCATGAAACCGAGGCCACGCCCGAAGGCGTAGCCTATGCGACCACGCGCACCGTGGTGGTGTCGTCACTCGCGGTGCTGGGGCTGGACTTCATGCTCACCGCGTGGATGTTC
>JANOPR010000643.1:0-4597 GCA_031421955.1 Burkholderiales bacterium | reverse complement strand
GCCAGCGGCATGCGCGAGTTCCTCAAGTTGCACGAGAAAAAGCTCGACGCCGGTGTGCAGCTCGACGGCGCGCGCCGCGCGATGCGCGCGAGCTTCCAGCGCGAACTCGACGTGATCGAAAGCCACCTGAGCTTTCTGGGTTCGGTTGGCTCTGTCAGTCCCTATGTGGGCCTGTTTGGCACGGTGTGGGGAATCATGCATGCCTTCGTCGGCCTGGCCAATCTGCAGCAGGTGACGCTGGCCACGGTGGCGCCGGGCATCGCCGAGGCGCTGGTCGCCACCGCGCTCGGCCTGTTCGCCGCGATTCCCGCAGTGCTTGCCTACAACCGCTTTGCGCGCGACATCGACCGCATCGCGATCCAGCTGGAGACCTTCATCGAGGAGTTCTCCAACATCCTGCAGCGCAACGCAGGCCAGGCCTAGGCGCACGCGCGATGGCTCAAGGTTTGGCCCGAGGCGGCACCAGCCGCCGGCGCACGATGAACGAGATCAACATGGTCCCGTTCATCGACGTCATGCTGGTGCTGTTGATCATCTTCATGGTGACTGCGCCACTGATCACGACCGGCGTGATCGATCTGCCCAGCGTGGGGAAGTCCAATGCCAAGCCGCCGAGCTTCGTCGAGGTGATCGTCGGCACCGATGAACGCCTGAAGCTGAAGATCGACGGCAAGGCCGACGCGCTGCCGATCACGCTGGCGCAACTGTCCGCCCGCGTGAAGGCTGTGCAGGCTGGCAATGCACAGACGCCGGTCGTGATCTCGGCTGAACGCAGCGTCAAGTACGAAGCGGTGGTGCGCGTGATGGACACCTTGCAGAAGGCGGGTGTGACACGCGTCGGCTTGTCGGTGAAGCAGGGAACGTGACCCGCAAGTCATCCGACGGCGCAGATCCGCTGCGTCCTCAGCGGCCTTCGGGCCTGCGCCGCGGGGCGTTGCTGGCCGTCGTCATTCACGGCGGCCTGGTCGTGGCGCTGGCCGTGGGCGTGAGCTGGCGCTCGCGCGAGCCGACGGGCGCCACGGCAGAATTGTGGGCCGCGGTGCCCGAGTTTGCTGCGCCGGCACCTGTGGCGCCGCCACCGCCAGTGCCAACGCCTGCACCGCCTCCTGTGCCAGCACCGGCGCCGCAACCGGTGGCCAAGCCGGAGCCGACGGTCGATCCCGCCGCCACGCGCGACGCCGAGATCGCGGTCGAGAAGGCCAGGCGTGAGCGCGAACTCGAGCGCGAGCGCGAACGCGAACGCAAGGTCAAGTCCGACGCCGAGAAGAAGCGCCTGCTGGCCGAGCAGGAGGTCAAGCGCAAGAAGGAAGAAGCCGAGGCGGCCCAGCGCAAGAAGCTCGCCGAGCAGGAAGCGCAACGCAAGAAGCTGCTGGAGGAAAGGGCCGAGAAGTCAGAGCTGGCACGGCTGGAAAAACTGCGTGAGGACAACCTCAGGCGGATCCAAGGCCAGGCCGGCGCCACCGGCGCGCCGAGCGCCACGGGCACGGCGCAGCGCGACGCCGGTCCGTCGGCGGGCTATGCCGGGCGCATCATCGCCCGCGTCAAACCCAACATCGTCTTCACAGATGCCATCGTCGGCAAACCCACCGCCAGCGTCGAAGTGCGGACCGCGCCCGACGGCACGATCGTTGGCCGCCGCCTCGTCAAGGCCAGCGGCAACAAGGATTGGGACGATGCCGTGCTGCGCGCGCTGGACCGCACCGAAATTCTGCCGCGCGACACCGACGGCCGCATCCCGTCGCCGATGACGATCGACTTCACGCCCTGATCAGCGCTTGTCGCGCGGGATGCGCCCGAGCAGGTAGAACTCGTCGTTGGGCCGCAGCGAGATCAGGTTGGCCATGCGGTTGGACAGCCCGAACAGGGCCGTGATGGCGCCGATGTCCCAGATGTCCTCGTCGGAGAAGCCGTGAGTGCGCAGCGCCGCAAAATCGGCCTCGCCGATGTTTGCCGAGTCGTGGCTCACCTTCAGCGCAAACGCGAGCATGGCGCGCTGGCGCTCGCTGATGTCGGCTTTGACGTAGTTCGTCGCCAGCTGGTCGGCGAGCTGCGGCTGCTTGGCGTAGACGCGCAGGATCGCGCCATGGGCCACGACGCAGTACAGGCAGTTGTTGGCGCCCGAGGTGGCGACGATGATCATCTCGCGCTCGGCCTTGGACAGGCCGCTGTCTTCCTTCAACAGCAGCGCGTCATGCCAGTCGAAGAAGGCCCGCGCCTCGTCGGGTCGGTGGGCAAAGCCCAGGAACACATTGGGCACGAAGCCGGCCTTGGCCTGCACGTCGAGGATGCGGGCGCGCAGATCCTCGGGCAGGTCATTGATTTCAGGGACGGGCCAGCGCGAGATCGGCGCGTTGTTCATGTCTCGACTCCGGTTCGGAATTGCATGGCGTGCAGGCGGGCGTAGAGGCCGCCGCGCGCGAGCAGCTCGGCGTGGCTGCCCTGCTCGACAATGCGGCCCAGGTGCATGGCCACGACGCGGTCGGCATGCTCGATCGTCGACAGCCGGTGCGCAATCACGAGCGTGGTGCGGCCCTTCATCAGGACTTCGAGCGCGTCCTGCACGGCGCGTTCGCTTTCGCTGTCCAGCGCCGATGTGGCCTCGTCGAGGATCAGCACCGGCGCGTCCTTGTAGATCGCGCGTGCGATCGCCAGGCGCTGGCGCTGGCCGCCCGACAACTGGCTCGCGTTGTGGCCCAGCACGGTGTCCAGCCCCTGTGGCAGCGCCAGCGCAAATTCGAGCAGGTGGGCGCTTTTCAGCGCGGCCCGAACGCGCTCGGGATCGATGGCCTCGCCAAGGGCCACGTTGGCCGTCACGGTGTCGTTGAAGAGCACCACATCCTGGCTGACCAGGGCAAACTGGCTGCGCAGGGCGTCCAGGCGCCACTCGCGCAGGGGCACGCCGTCCAGACTCAGCTCGCCCTGGCTGGGGTCAAGGAAGCGCGGCAGCAGATTGACCAGCGACGTCTTGCCCGCACCCGAGGGGCCCACCAGCGCGACGGTTTCGCCCGCACTCAGCGTCAGGTTCACGTCGCTCAGCGCGGGCTGTGCGTCGCCGCGGTAGTTCAATCCGACCTGGCGCAATTCGATCGCGCCCTGCACCCGGCGGGCCGGCGCAAAGCTGCCGCCGAGCTCTTCCGGGCTGCGCTCGATCAGGTCGATGCCGCGCTCGAGTGCAGCCATGCCGCGCGTCAATGGCCCCATGCTGTCCGAGAGGTGCTTGAGCGGCGCCACCAACATCAGCATGGCCGTGATGAAAGCGACAAACTCGCCCACCGTGGTGCCGTCACCCGCGCTTTGCGACAGCGCCATCACGATCACGCCCGACAGTGCCACGGCAGCGATCAACTGCGTGATCGGCGAACTGGTGGCCGCCGCTGCGGCCGACTTGACCATCAAGCGGCGCAGCAACTGGCTGTGCCGGTTGAAGCGCTGGCCCTGTGCGGTGGCTGCACCGTGCAGGCGCACGATGCGCCAGGCCAGCACGTTCTCCTCGACCACATAGGCCAGCTCGTCGGTGGCGGCCTGGTGCGCGCGCGTGAGCTTGTCGATGCGCCGCGACACCACGCGCATGACCAACGCCACGGCCGGCGCCAACAGGGCCACCAGCAGCGTCAACTGCCAGTTCAGCCACAGCAGGTAGCCGAACAGGGCCACCAGGGTCATGGCGTCGCGCACGATCACCAGCAGCGCCTGCACCAGCCAGACCGCGCCGGCCTGGGCTTCGTAGACGATGGTGTTGGTCAGGGTGCTGGCGTTGTGCTGCGTGAACAGGGTCGGGGCGGCGTTCATCAGCCGCGTGAACATCACCTCGCGCAGCGACAACACGCCGCGGTTGGCGGCCCAGGCCAGCGAGTAGGTGGCCAGAAACGCCGCCAGCCCGCGCAACATGAACAGGCCAATGATGGCCAGCGGCACCATCCACAGCGGGAAGTCGCGCGCGGCGCCGAAGCCATGGTCGAGCAGGTACTTCAGCAGCGCCGGGATCATCGGCTCGGTGGCGGCTGCGGTGGCCGCGGCGGCGATGGCGACGATGAAGCCGACCCGGCTGGCGCTAAAGTACGGCGCGATGCGCGCCAGGCGTTGCAGCAGGGAAGGCTTGGGCATGGGCAGGGTGGCGGCCGCGGTGCGCGAGTCTACGGCCAGGTCACAGCCGGGCACATTATCGCGGCGGCTCGTGCAGCGGCGCGGCCCGGGGCGTGCCTACAATGCCTGCGCCCTCCTGTTGCCGCTCTCACGCACTGATGCCCCTGTCACCGACCCCAGCCACCCGCCGCCATTGGTGCGCCAGCCTTGCCACCTTGGGGGCTGCGAGTTCGCTGCCGGCCTGGGCCCAGTTCCGGGTTGAAATCAGCGGTGTCGGTGCGACGCAGTTGCCGGTGGCGATTGCGCGCTTTCGCGACGAAGACAAGGCCGGGCCGAATGCCGCCATCGGCAGCATCATCCGCGCCGACCTGGAGCGCAGCGGCCAGTTCCGCAACCTCGATGTCAACGCGGCGCTGGACGAAACCACGCGGCCAACGATGAGCGAGTGGCGCGGCCAAGGCGCCGATGCCTTGGTGGCGGGCTCGGTCAGCCGCCTGGCCGACGGCCGCTGGGA
>JANOPR010000642.1:0-5789 GCA_031421955.1 Burkholderiales bacterium | reverse complement strand
CGGGAATACCTTGGTGAAGCCCAGGATGTCCGTCACGAGCAAGACGACGAAGATCGTGAGCAGGACGCCCAGCACCTCACCACCCGCCGGGTCCTGGTCGATCTGTGCGGCGACATGCGCGGCTTCGGCGTCGGTCAAGGCCGCCACGCGTGCGCGCGCGGCATCGACGCTGACACCGCGGGCCTGCAGCCCGGCAACCACGTCGGCACGGGCCAGCGTCTGCTCCAGCAATGCGCGTCCCGGCTGGGCGGCGGCGGCCTGTTCGGTCGTGATCAGCGCAGGGGCACCGACCACCACGGGCGCAGCTTGCACCATGCCCGCGAATGTCAGACTCATCCCCACCAGCGTAGCCAGCGTGCGTTTTGTGCGTGTCGTCATGTGCGCGTCTCCAGGGTTAGCGTACGGCCATGGTAACGCCGGATCGGCCCGACGCGTGAATGAATGCAACCGGCTGGTACGCTCGAACCATGAGTGAAATCGCAGCCCGCAGCGGCGCCGAGCCGGCATCCGCAGGCGCCTTGCACGCCGTCGTCCTGGCGCCGCACATCGCCGCCCTGGCGCTGGCGCTGCTGCTGGGCCTGCAGCCGGTCATGACCGACCATTACCTGCCGGCCCTGCCGTTGCTGGCACGCGACTTGGCCGCGCCGATGAGCGCCGTCCAGCTGACGATGTCGGCGCTGATCCTGACCTTTGGTCTGTCGCAACTCGTCTGGGGTCCGCTGGCCGACCGTTACGGCCGTCGCCCCGTCTTGCTTGGCAGCCTGTCGTTGCTGGCGCTCGCCAGCGTCGCGGCCTCCGCCGCATCGCAGATCGGCTGGCTGATCTTCTGGCGCGGCGCGCAGGGGGCCATGCTGGCCGCGGCCGTGGTCTGCGCGCGGGCGATGGTGCGCGACCTGTATGAGCCGCATGAAGGCGCGCGCGTGATGTCGCTGGGACTCTCGGGCCTGGGCGTGCTGGCCATCAGTGCGCCGCTGTTCGGGGGCGTGCTGGCAATGGCCTTTGGCTGGCGCAGCACGCTGGTCAGCGTCGCAGCGTTCGCGTTCATCGTGTTGATCTTCGTCTGGCGCGTACTGCCCGAAACCCTGGCCGCGCCGGACCCGCGCGCCCTGCAGTGGCGCACGCTGGCCAGCAACACCGCCCGCGTGCTCGCGAACCCGACGTTTCGTGCCTGGGCGCTGCTCATCGCGGCCACCTACGGCGGGCTGTTCACGGTGCTGGCCGCGTCGGCGTTCGCCTACATCGATGTGCTCGGCCTGACGCCCACGCAATGCGGCGTGGCCATCGCGTCGGGATCGTTCTCCTACCTGGTTGGCACCTTCTTCTGCCGTCGCTGGCTGCCACGCCTGGGCCTGCTGGGCACCGTGCGTCGCGGCGCATGGTTCACGCTGGCCGGCGGCGTCGGCATGGCCTTGTGTGCGCTGTCGCCCTGGGCCAGCGTCGCCCTCTTGATCGCCTCGCATTGGCTGTATGCCTTCGGCCACGGCATCCACCAGCCCTGCGGACAGAGCGGCGCCGTCGGACCGTTCCCGCGTTCGGCCGGCGTGGCGTCGGCGCTGGCCGGCTGCCTGCTGGCACTGACGGCCTTCGCGGTCGGCCTCTGGCTCGGGCAGGCGCTGGACGGCACATTGCGACCGATGGGCCTGAGCGTGGCCTTCTGGGCGGTCGTGACCACCGTCGTCGCCTGGACCCTGGTGCAGCGCCACGGCGCACCGGTCGCGCCCAAATGAGCGCTGCGCGCTGGATCGGCCTGGTCGGCCCCACCGCCAGTGGCAAGAGCGCCGTCGCGATGGCGCTGGCCGAGCAAGTGCCGCTGGAGATCGTCAGCGTCGACTCGGCACTGGTCTACAGCGGCATGGACATCGGGACCGCCAAGCCGAGCGCGGCTGAGCGCGCCGCCGTGCCGCATCACCTGATCGACCTCATCGAGCCGAGCCAGGCCTACTCGGTGGCGCAGTTCCTCAGCGACGCCACGCGGCTGGTCGACGAGATCAGCGCCCGCGGCCGACTGCCGCTGCTGGTGGGCGGCACGATGCTGTACTTCAAGGCGCTGTCCGACGGCCTGGACCCACTGCCCGCCGCCGACCCGGCGCTGCGCGTCGCGTTGGAAGCCGAGGCCGCCGCGCACGGTTGGCCGGCCCTGCACGCCGAGCTGGCACGCGTGGACCCGGCCACGGCTGCGCGCCTGGCGCCCAACGACGCGCAACGCATCGGGCGCGCGCTCGAAGTCTTCCGCGCCAGCGGCCGCACGCTGGCGAGCTTTCACTCAGGACCGCGTGCGGTGCAAGAGACGGCGCTGATCGCGCTGGAGCCGCAGTCGCGCGCCTGGCTGCACCAACGCATTGCGGCGCGCTTTGACGCGATGCTCGACCAGGGCCTGGTCGACGAAGTGCGCAGATTGCGTGCGCGCGGCGACTTGCACGCCGGCCTGCCGTCGATGCGCTGCGTGGGCTACCGCCAGGCCTGGGCCGCGCTTGACGAGGGCTTGACCGACAAGGCCCTGCAGGCGCATCTGCGAGAGCGCGGCGTGGCCGCGACACGCCAGCTTGCCAAGCGCCAACTGACCTGGCTGCGCAGCATGGCGCAGCGTGTCGTCGTCGCCGCCGACGCTGACGATGCCGCAGCGCAGGTGGCGGCACTGGTTGCGCGCTGGCGTTCGTCTCAAGGAAATGTGGCTTTGCCACTTTCCTTGATCCCCGCGGGGGACGGCCGGCCCCGGCCGGCCTTGGGGCGCTCATGAGCAGCGCACCGCTGCTGCGCGTCGAGCAGCTCGCCAAGCACTTCGGCGTCGCGCCGGTGTTCGAGCAGGTCTCGTTCGAGGTCGCGCCTGGCGAGGTCGTGGCCGTGCTCGGCGAGTCGGGCGTGGGCAAGTCCACGCTGCTGAATGCGCTGGCCGGGCTCGATGCGCCGAGCGCGGGCCGCATCGAGGTCGCCGGGCGCAGCTTGCACGGCATGAACGAGACCGCGACGGCACATTGGCGTCGCGCCCACGTCGGCTTCGTGTTCCAGGCCTTCCATGTCCTGCCGCACCTGACGGTGGCGCAGAACATCGCGCTGCCGCTGCTGCTGCTCGGACGCCCTGATGCGTCGCGCGTGAGCCGGATGCTCGACGCGGTCGGGCTGGCGGATTTCGACGAACGCCTGCCGCGCACCCTGTCGGGCGGCCAATTGCAGCGCGTGGCCATCGCGCGCGCCCTGGTGCACCGCCCGCCGCTGGTGCTGGCCGACGAGCCCACCGGCAACCTCGACCCCGAGACCGCCGAGCGCGTGATCGCGTTATTGACGACACAAGTGCGCGCCGAGGGCGCCGCCTGCGTGCTGGTCACGCACTCGCGCAGCGCCGCCGCGCACGCCGACCGCGTGCTGCGGCTCACGGCTCACGGCATCGACATCGCATGACCCGCAGGGCCGCTCCCAAGGCGACAACGAAGTTGCGGCGCAGACTCACAACTGCGCGAAGCGCTTGTGATGTCGTAGCCAATACCGCAGTGCGCAGCACGGAGGTTGACTGATGACCCGCCTGGCCCTGCTGCGCGCGTTGACGCTGCCCGAGTGGCGCGCGCACACCTTGCGCCTGGCGCTGGCATTGCTGGCTGTGGCGCTGGGCGTGGCCCTGGCGTTCTCGGTGCACCTGATCAACCAGTCGGCCCTGGGCGAATTCGCCGCCGCGGTGCGCACGGTCAACGGCGAACCCGATGCGGTGCTCGCCTGCCGCCAGCGCGAAGGCTGCGACGACGTTTTCCATGACGCGCTCGCCGCGCAGCCGGCGATCACGCTGGCCAGCCCGGTGCTCGAGATCGACAGCTACGCGCTGACCGGCGACGGCCAGCGCATCGCGCTCAAGGTCATCGGCGTCGACGCGCTGCAGGTTGGCGCAGTGACGCCGGGCCTGTGGCCGCGCGCCGCGGGCGACGGCGATCGCCTGGCTGCGCTCGACCCCGACGCGGTGTTCCTCAACACCGCCGCGCAGCAGCGCCTGGGGCTGCGCGCCGGCGAGGCGCTGCGCGTGCAGCGCGGCCTGGCCACGCTGAGCCTGCGCGTGGCCGGCAGCGTGGCCGCCACGGGGGCGCCGCTGGCCGTGATCGACATTGCCGGCGCGCAGGCGCACTTCGAGCTCGAGGGCCGCCTGACGCGCATCGACCTGCGCCTGGCCGCCGGCGCGCGCGCAGAAGATCTTCGCGACGCACTGCCCGCCACCTGGCGCCTGGCCGCGGCCGACGATGCGACGCAACGCATGGCCAACGTCTCGCGCGCCTACCGCGTCAACCTCACCGTGCTGGCGCTGGTGGCGCTGTTCGTCGGCGCCTTCCTGGTGTTCTCTGTGCTGGCGCTGTCGGTGGCGCAGCGCACACCCGGCCTGGCCCTGCTGGGCGTGCTCGGCCTCTCGGCCGCCGAGCGCGGCGGCTTGGTGCGCACCGAGTGCGCGCTGCTCGGCGTTGCCGGCAGCGTGATCGGCATCGCCGGTGGCACGCTGCTGGCACAGGCCGCGTTGCGTTGGCTGGCAGGCGACCTCGGTGGCGGCTACTTCCCCGGCATCGCGCCCACCCTGGCCTTCTCGTGGCCGGCGGCGCTGGCCTTCATCGCCCTGGGCACCGCGGCAGCAATGGTCGGCGGCTGGCTGCCGGCGCGGCAGGCCGCGCGGCTGGCACCGGCGCAGGCGCTGAAGGGTCTCGGCGGCACCACGCAAACCAGCCGCACCGCGTGGCGCGGGCCCGTGCTGCTGATGGCCGCAGGTGCCCTGCTCGCTTTCATGCCGCCCATCGCCGGCCTGCCGATCGCCGCCTATGCCGCCGTGGCACTGCTGCTGGTCGGCGGCATCGCCTGCGTGCCCGCGCTGATCAACGCCCTGCTCGCGCGCATCGCGCCGCCTTCTTCGCCGCTGGGCCTGCTGGCGCTGCAGCGTGCACGCCACGAGCGCGACACCGCGACGGTCGCCGTGGCCGGCGTCGTCGCCAGCCTGGCGCTGGCCGTCGCGCTGACCGTGATGGTGGCCAGCTTTCGCGACGGCGTCTCGCGCTGGCTCGACCAGGTGCTGCCGGCCGACCTGTACGTGCGCAGCGCGGCCAGCAGCGCCGCCAGCGACCAGGCCTTCCTGCCGCCGGGCTTCGTCGAGGCCGTCGCTGCGCTGCCCGGCGTGGCCCGCGTCGAGGCCTCGCGGGTGCGGGCGATGGCGCTTGACCCCGCGCGGCCGACCGTCAGCCTGATCGCGCGGCCGCTGTCCGACCCTGCGCGCAGCCTGCCGCTGCTGACCCCGCCGCTGCCCGCGGTCGACGGGCTGCCCGCGGTGTATGTCAGCGAGGCGATGGCCGCGCTGTACGACGCGCCGGCGGGCAGCACCCTGCTGCTGCCGATTGCGGGTGCACCCACGCGCGTGGCCGTGCTCGGCGTCTGGCGCGACTACGCGCGCCAGTTCGGCGCCGTCGCCATCGACGCCCGGGTCTACGAACAACTCAGCGGTGATGTGCGGCGCAACGACCTCGCGCTCTGGCTCGCGCCCGGCGCGCGCATCGACGAGGTGCAGCAGGCGTTGCGCACGCTCGCGGGCGAGCCCTCGCTGCTCGAGTTCTCGGCCACGACGCGACTGCGTGCAATGTCTTTGTCGATCTTCGACCGCAGCTTTGCCGTCACGATCTACCTGCAGGCGGTGGCCATCGGCATCGGCCTGGCCGGCATCGCCGCGAGCTTCTCGGCCCAGGTGCTGGCGCGTCGGCGCGAGTTCGGCCTGCTGGTGCACCTGGGCCTGACGCGCGCGCAGATCGTCGGCGTCGTCGCCGGCGAAGGCGCGGCCTGGA
>JANOPR010000641.1:0-1643 GCA_031421955.1 Burkholderiales bacterium | reverse complement strand
CACCGGGTCGTTGAAGAACACCATCACCGAGTCGCCGGCGAAGCGCTCCAACGTGCCGCCGTGGGCCAGCACGATGCGGCCCATGCTCGCGTGGTACGCATGCAGCAGCTCCATCACCTCTTCGGGCTCGGCGCTGTCGGTGAAGGCGGTGAAGCCGCGCAGGTCGATGAAGACGACGCTGATCTCGCGCCGGTGGGTCTTCAGCATGGCTTCGCCGCCGGCGACGATGGCCTCGGCGAGCTGCGGCGAGAAGAAGTTCTTCAACCGCGCCAGGCGTTCGATCTGGCCCACCTGTTCGGCCACCCGCGCCTCGAGCGTGCGGTTCCACTGCGCGAGTTGCTCCGACTGCGCGCGCACCTCGTCCTGCAAGGCCTTGATGCGAAGCAGCGACTTGACCCGCGCGAACAGCTCCTGGCGGTTGATCGGTTTCGGGATGAAGTCGTCGGCTCCGGCCTCGATGCCGTTGACGCGCTCCTGCTGCGGGTCGAGCGAGGTGCACAGCACGACCGGCAGCAGCGCGGTGGCCGGATCGGCGCGCAGGCGCCGGCACACATCGTAGCCCGACAGGCCGGGCATCATGATGTCCAGCAGCACCAGGTCGGGCATCTGCGCGGCGATCTTCGCCAAAGCCTCTTCCCCGTTCACCGCCGCGTCGACCGCGTAGCCCTTCGCCGCCAGCACGTCGACCAGCAGCTTGACGTTGGCCGGCGTGTCGTCGACGACGAGGATGCGGCTCATGTCGAATCGCCTTCGAGCATGCGCTTGACCATGGCCAGGAATTCCTTGATGTTGATCGGCTTGCTCAGAAAGCCGTTGAAGCCTGCCTCGGTGATCTTGCTGCGGTCGCCGACCGTCACCGACGCGGTGAAGGCGACGATCGGCACGCTGGCGGTGCGCGGGTCGGCGCGCAGCCGGTGGAAGGCCTCGATGCCGTTGATATCGGGCAACTGGATGTCCATCAGCACCAGGTCGGGCACGTGTTCGAGCCCGAGCCGAACCCCGTCTTCGCCATTGACCGCTTCGAGTGTTTCATAGCCTTTGGCTTGCAACAGGTCACGCGCCAGCTTCATATTCTTGTCGTTGTCTTCGACGATCAGGATTCGGCTCATGGCTGGCTCGGTAGGGTGAAGGTGAAGGTCGATCCCTTGCCGGGCTCGCTTTCCAGCCGGATGCTACCGCCGTGCAGCTCGACGAAACGCTTGGTCAGCGCCAGGCCGAGGCCGGTGCCTTCGTTCTGGGCCGAGTAATGGCGGCCGACCTGGCGGAACTCGTCGAATACGAGCGGCTGGTCGGCTGGTGCGATGCCGATCCCGGTGTCGCTGACCGCGACTTCGAGCGTGCCACCGGCCATGGCGGCGCGCACGCCGACGCGGCCGCCGTCGGGGGTGAATTTGACGGCGTTGCTCAACAGGTTGAGCAGGATCTGCTTGAGCTTGCGCTCGTCGGCGCGGATCTCGCCGAGCGCCGGATCGGCCGCCAGGTCGAGCGCGATGGCGTGGCGGGCGGCCCGTTCGCGGATCAGCGTCATCGCGCCCGCAATCGCCTCGGCGGCGTCGAACGTGGTGACCTCGAGCTCCATCCGGCCGGCCTCGATCTTCGACAGATCGAGGATATCGTTGATGAGCGAGAGCAGGTGCTGGCCC
>JANOPR010000640.1:0-4204 GCA_031421955.1 Burkholderiales bacterium | reverse complement strand
CGCATGCGGCCAGCAGGCGCTCGACCGCGCGCGCCAGCGAGCGCGCCTGCCCTTGGAGCGCTGCCAGCAGCTCGGCCGCGGCCGGCGCCGCCAACTCGGCCGCCGCGGTCGGCGTGGGCGCACGCAGGTCGGCCGCGAAGTCGGCCAGCGTGATGTCGGTCTCGTGGCCGACACCACAGATCAGTGGGATCGGCGAGGCCGCGACCGCGCGCACCACGCGCTCGTCGTTGAAGGCCCACAGGTCTTCGAGCGAGCCCCCGCCGCGCGCCAGGATCAGGGTATCGACCTCGGCGCGGCGCCCGGCCAACGCCAGTGCGGCCACCAGCGCGGCCGGTGCCTCGGCGCCCTGCACCAGGCTGGGGTAGACGATGACCTGGACCTGCGGTGCGCGCCGCGCCAGCGCGGTCAACACGTCGTGCAGCGCCGCCGCACCCAGCGAGCTGACCACGCCGATGCGCTGCGGGTAGCGCGGCAACGCGCGCTTGCGCGCCGGCGCGAACAGGCCCTCGGCGTCAAGCTTGGCCTTGAGCGCCAGGAATTGCTCGTACAGCGAACCCGCGCCCAGCGTGCGCATGGCTTCGACCACGAACTGCAACTCGCCGCGCGGTTCGTACACCGCCACGCGCCCTCGCATCTCGACCTGCAGGCCCTCGCGCGGCGCAAAGTCGAGCAAGCCGGCGGCGCGGCGGAACATCGCACAGCGCAATGTTGCCTGCGCGCCTTCAGCGTCCTTCAGCGTGAAGTAGCAATGGCCGCTGGCAGCCCGGGAGAAGCCCGACAACTCGCCGCGCACGGTGCACGATCCGAACCGCGCGGCCAGCACATCGGCCACGGCCAGGACCAAGGCGCCCACGCTCCAGACCCGCGCCCCAGGCTGCGGCCGGAGTTCGTCAATCACCGGCAAACCCAGCACTGGGGCGGCCCCGGAACTCCACAGCCGCGCCAATCCTGGCCTGCTGCGGGTCTGTGCCGTCTACGGCCATGCAACAGTTACGTAAGTCGTTGATACGCAAAGAGTTTTTCCTGCTGAAAGTTTGAGCAAACCGTATGCGGCCCAATCGACGTGCGCCTTGCAGGTCGTCCATGCGAGGTTACGCACAATGTTGTCCACAGTGGCGGTGGATTGGCAACGCCTCTGCGGCTTTGGCGCGACGATGGCCGAGGCGTGCCTCGCCGTCACCATGCCGCGCAAGGCCCATAATGCCCCGTCCTCGCATGTCTGCGCAGCCGTTGCGCTCAGCCTAGCCCGAGGCATTTTTACTTTCGGGGAGCCTCTTGTTTTCGATCATACAAGCCGCCGGATGGCCTATTTACCCGCTGATCGTCTGCTCCATCGTCGCACTGGCTCTGGTGATCGAACGCCTGGTCAACTTGCGCAACGCGCGTGTCGCGCCTGAAAAGCTGCTCGATGAAGTGATCTCGATCACGCGCACGAGCCTGCCCTCGGCCGATGTGCTGAACAAGCTGGCTGCCAGTTCGGCCCTGGGCAGGGTGCTTGCCACCGGCGTACGCAGCATCGTGGCCGAACCCCGTATCCACGAGGACGCGCTGCGACTGGTCTTCGAGAATGCCGGACGGGTGTCGGTGCATCGCCTGGAGCGCTACCTGAACACACTGGGCACGATCGCCACGGCCGCGCCATTGCTGGGCCTGTTTGGCACGGTGGTCGGCATGATCGAGATCTTTGGCTCGCAGGCGCCGACCGGCGGTAGCAACCCGGCGCAACTGGCGCACGGCATCTCGATCGCGCTGTACAACACGGCCTTCGGCCTGATGATCGCGATCCCGTCACTGATGTTCTACCGCTACTTCCGTGGTCGCGTCGATGAGTTCACGGTCGACATGGAACAGGCCGCCGAGCGCCTGGTGCCGCACCTGATGCGCTTCGCCGTCAAACAGGCCTGAGATGCGACCCCCACGCTCACTTCGCTCGCTGCCCCCCGAGGGGGCGTCAGCCGCCTTGGGGCGGCCCGGCATCGGCTGAGTCGATGAATTTCCGCAAACACCGGCATGAAGAGCCGGAGATCAACCTGATCGCCTTCATCGACGTGCTGCTGGTGGTCCTGATCTTCCTGATGATGTCGACGACCTACTCGAAGTTCACCGAGCTGCAGGTCAACCTGCCGACCGCCGAGGCCGACAAGCCGCGCGAACGCCCCGCAGAGATCATCGTCTCGGTCGCCGGCGATGGACGCTACGCCGTGAACCGCAAGGCCCTGAACGGGCGCAGCGTCGAAGCGCTGACGGTCGAGTTGAGCGCCGCGGCGAGCACCCTGAAAGAGCCGGTCGTGATCGTTTCTGCCGACGCCACCGCCGCCCACCAGGCCGTCATCAATGTGCTTGACGCCGCGCGCCGCGCCGGCCTGCCACGCCTGACCTTCGCAGCCCAGACCGGCTCGGCGAGTCCCGGCCGCGCTAGCGACACGGCCGCGCCGCGTTGAGCCGGTCGCACCGACCGACGATGTCCTCGCGCGTCATGGCCCCTGCGGGCGGCCCGCTGCAGCGCCTGAGCGCGGGCCTGCAGCGCCACTGGTGGATCACGCCACCCACCCGCACGGCGCAAGCATTGCGTCCGCTGGCGGGCTTGTACAGCCTGCTGGCGCACCTGCACCGGGTGCTGGCGCGTCCGCAGCGGACAGACGTGCCCGTCATCGTGGTGGGCAACCTGATCGCCGGCGGTGCCGGCAAGACGCCGACGACGATTGCCGTGGTCCGCCTGCTGCGCGCATTCGGCTGGCACCCAGGCGTCGTCTCGCGCGGGCATGGCCGCCGCGGTCAGGGCCTGCTGGCGGTCAGCCGCGACAGCCTGGCCCGCGAGTGCGGCGACGAGCCCCTGCTGATCCGCCTGCGCACCGGCATGCCGGTCATGGTCAGCAGCGACCGCGTGGCTGCGGCCCGCGCGCTGCTCGCCGCGCACCCGCAAGTCGACATCATCGTCGCCGACGACGGCCTGCAGCACCACCGCCTGGCGCGCGACCTGCAGATCGTCGTGTTCGACGAGCGCGGTGCCGGCAATGGCCTGGCGCTGCCTGCGGGCCCGCTGCGCGCGCCGCTGCCGGCGGAGGTGCCGCCGGCCACGCTGGTGCTGTACAACGCGCAACGCGCCAGCACCGCGCTGCCGGGGTGGCGCGCGGCGCGGCGACTTGCCGGCGTGCTGTCGCTGGCAGACTGGTGGCAAGGCCTGTCGCCGCAGCCCGCGAGCTGGCGCGCCCTGCAGCGCGTGCCCGTGCTGGCCGCCGCCGGCATGGGTGCACCCGAGCGGTTTTTCAGCCAGTTGCGGCGCCAGGGCATGGAGCTGACCCAGACGCTGGCCTTGCCGGACCATTACGCCTTCGAAACGATGCCGTGGCCGGCGCACACCACCGACGTCATCGTCACCGAAAAGGACGCCGTCAAGTTGCGGCCCGCAAGCCTGCCCACGTCGAACGCGTCGACGCGGATCTGGGTTGCGCCGCTAGACTTTGAGCCCGAAGTGGCATTTGCCGCCGCACTCAAGCGGCACTACCCTCACCCACCGAAGCATTGACGGGAGCGACCGACCCATGACCGCGCTGGACCACCGCCTGATCGACCTGCTGGTCTGCCCGCTTTGCAAGGGCGCCTTGCAGATGCAGCGCAATGGCGACGGACAACCCCAGGCACTGACCTGTGCCGCCGACCGGCTGGCGTTCCCGATCCGCGACGGCATCCCGGTGATGCTCGAAGGCGAGGCACAGCCGCTTGCCGCCGAGCCGGTTGGCCCATCAGCGTGAGCTTCTCAGTCATCGTTCCCGCACGCCTGGCCTCCACCAGGCTGCCGAACAAGCCGCTGGCCGACATCTGCGGGCTGCCGATGGTGGTGCGGGTGGCGCAGCGTGCCGCAATGTCGCAGGCACGACAGGTGGTCGTCGCCGCCGACGATGCAAGCATCGTCGCGGCCTGCGAGTTGCATGGCGTGCGTGCGCTGCTGACCCGCATCGACCACGCCAGCGGCAGCGACCGACTCGCCGAGGCCTGCGTCCAGCTCGGCCTGGGCGGCGACGACGTGGTGGTCAATGTGCAAGGCGACGAGCCGCTGATCGACCCGCTGCTGATCGACGCCTGCGCCGCCCTGCTCGACGCCCACCCCGATTGCGCCGTCGGCACCGCCGCCCATCCGATCAGCTCGGTGGCCGACTTCCTCAACCCGAATGTCGTCAAGGTCGTGCTCGATGCAGCCGGCCGC
>JANOPR010000639.1:0-10869 GCA_031421955.1 Burkholderiales bacterium | reverse complement strand
GTCGCGGATCGTCTTCCCCGGCACCGACTGGATGCTGATCACGGTGGCCTGCATCTGCCTGTTCATCGGTGCGATGGGCAAGAGCGCGCAGTTCCCACTGCACGTCTGGCTGCCCGACTCGATGGAAGGCCCGACGCCGATATCGGCGCTGATCCACGCCGCCACGATGGTCACGGCGGGCATCTTCATGGTCGCGCGCATGAGCCCGTTGTTCGAGTTGTCGGACACCGCGCTGTCCTTCGTGCTCGTGATCGGCGCGATCACGGCGTTGTTCATGGGCTTCCTGGGCATCATCCAGAACGACATCAAGCGCGTGGTGGCGTACTCCACGCTCTCCCAGCTGGGCTACATGACCGTGGCCCTGGGCGCCTCGGCCTACTCGGTGGCGGTCTTTCACCTGATGACGCATGCCTTCTTCAAGGCCCTGTTGTTCCTGGGCGCGGGCTCGGTGATCATGGCCATGCACCACGACCAGGACATCCGCAACATGGGCGGCCTGCGCAAGCACCTGCGCATCACCTGGATCACGTCGCTGATCGGCTCACTGGCACTGATCGGCACGCCGCTGTTTGCCGGTTTCTACAGCAAGGAAAGCATCATCGACGCGGTGCGCGCGAGCCAGTTGCCAGGTGCAGGCTTCGCGGCCTTTGCCGTCATCGCCGGCGTGTTCGTCACCGCGTTCTACTCGTTCCGCATGTATTTCCTGGTCTTCCACGGCGAGGAACGGTTCCGCCACAAGCCGTTCCCGGGGGCGCATGACCATCATCATGACGGCGCACACCAAGACGTCACGCCGCACGAGTCGCCGTGGGTCGTCACGGCGCCGCTGATCCTGCTGGCGCTGCCTTCGGTGTTCATCGGCTACTGGACCATCGGTCCGATGCTGTTCGGCGACTTCTTCAAGGATTCGATCATCGTCGACGCCGCGCGCCATCCCGCGATGGCTGCGCTCGGCGACGCATTTTACGGTGCCGCGGCGATGGCGCTGCACAGTGTCGTGACCTTGCCGTTCTGGCTGGCGCTGGCCGGCGTCGTCTGTGCCTGGTGGTTCTATCTGAAGCAGCCGTCGATACCGGCGGCGATAAAGACCCGCTTTGAATGGGCCTACCGCCTGCTCGACAACAAGTACTACATGGACTGGTTCAACGAGCATGTGCTGGCCGCAGGCGCCCGCCTGGTCGGGGTCGGCCTGTGGAAGGGCGGCGACGTGGCCCTGATCGACGGCGTGCTGGTCAATGGTTCGGCGCGCGCCGTCGGCATCGTGGCCCAGCTCACGCGGCGGCTGCAGACCGGCTACCTGTACTTCTACGCCCTGGTGATGCTGCTCGGCCTGTTCGGTCTCATGACCTGGCAGCTGTGGCCGCAGGTCAGCCACCTGTTCGGCTTCTAGCGCCCGCGGTCACAGAACAAGAATGCGAAAGAGAACACGATGGGTTTGTTGAGCGTCGCGATCTGGCTGCCGATCCTGGTGGGGGCGGTGCTGCTTGCGCTCGGCCGCGACGAGCACGCAGACCAGTCGCGCTGGATCGCCCTGATCGGTGCCATCGCCAGCTTCCTGGTCACGATCCCGCTGATCAGCGGCTTCGACGTCGGCACCGCAGCCATGCAGTTCCAGGAGAAGGCGCCCTGGATCGATCGCTTCAACGTCTTCTACCACCTCGGCGTCGACGGTATCTCGGTCTGGTTCGTGCTGCTCACGGCCTTCATCACCGTGATCGTGGTCATCTCGGCCTGGCGCGTGATCACGGTCCGCGTCAACCAGTACATGGGCGCGTTCCTGATCCTGTCGGGGTTGATGGTCGGCATCTTCGCGGCGCTGGATGGCCTGCTGTTCTACGTCTTCTTCGAAGCCACCCTGATCCCGATGTACATCATCATCGGCGTCTGGGGCGGGCCCAACCGGGTCTACGCCGCCTTCAAGTTCTTCCTCTACACGCTGCTGGGCTCGCTGCTGATGCTGCTGGCGCTGCTGTACCTGTACTTCAAGTCAGGCGGCAGCTTCGCCATCCTCGACTGGCACAACCTGCCGCTGCCGCTCTCAGCCCAGAGCCTGCTGTTCTTCGCCTTCTTCGCGGCCTTCTCGGTCAAGGTGCCGATGTGGCCGGTGCACACCTGGCTGCCCGACGCGCACGTCGAGGCGCCCACGGGCGGCTCGGTGGTGCTGGCGGCGATCATGCTCAAGCTCGGGGCCTACGGCTTCCTGCGTTTTTCGCTGCCGATCGCGCCCGACGCCAGCCGCGAGTGGGCCTGGTTCATCATCGCCCTGTCGCTGATCGCGGTGGTCTACATCGGCCTGGTGGCGCTGGTGCAGCAGGACATGAAGAAGCTCGTGGCCTACTCGTCGATCGCGCACATGGGCTTCGTCACGCTGGGCTTCTTCATCTTCAGCGAGCTCGGCATCTCGGGCGGCATCGTGCAGATGATCAGCCACGGCTTCATTTCCGGCGCGATGTTCCTGTGCATCGGAGTGCTCTACGACCGCATGCACTCGCGGCAGATCGCCGACTACGGCGGCGTGGTCAACACCATGCCCAAGTTCGCCGCCTTCGCGGTGTTCTTCGCCATGGCCAACAGCGGCCTGCCCGGCACCAGTGGCTTCGTCGGCGAGTGGATGGTGATCCTGGGCACGGTGAAGTTCAACTTCTGGCTCGCTGCACTGGCTGCGACGGCGCTGATCTTCGGCGCCGCCTACAACCTGTGGATGGTCAAGCGTGTCTACTTCGGCGACGTCGCCAACGAGCAAGTCAGGGCGCTGGTCGACATCGATCGACGCGAGTTCCTGATGCTCGGCCTGCTGGCGGCGGCGGTGCTTTGGATGGGCGTGTATCCGAAACCCTTCACCGATGTGATGCAAGTGTCCGTGACCGAGCTGCTGCTGCATGTGGCGCAAAGCAAGCTCAACTGAGGCCAGGACCGCGAGATGACTTCCATGAACTGGCAAGTGCTGTACCCCGAGATCGTGTTGCTGGCGATGGCCTGCGCCATCGCCATCATCGACTTGTTCGTCACCGATCCGGCGCGCCGGCTGACGTTCTGGCTGACGCAGGGTACGCTGGCCACCGTGGCCTTGCTGCACCTGAGCGCGCTCGGCGCGGGCGTGTCGATGAATGGCATGCAGGGCATGGTGACCTCGGACCCGCTGGGTCACCTGCTGGCCTTCTTCGCCGTCCTCTCGGTGATGGTGACGTTGATCTACGCGCGGCCCTACATCGGCTCGCGCGAGATGCGCAAGGGGGAGTTCTTCACGCTGTCGATGTTCGCGCTGCTCGGTGTGTGCGTGATGGTCTCGGCGAGCAACTTCCTGGTGGTCTACCTCGGCCTGGAGCTGATGAGCCTGTCGCTTTACGCGCTGACCGCGCTGCGCCGCGACCATGCCTTGTCCACCGAAGCCGCGATGAAGTACTTCGTGCTCGGTGCCCTGGCCTCGGGCTTCCTGCTCTACGGCCTGTCGATGATGTACGGCGCCACCGGCACGCTGGACATCGGCAAGGTCTTCGAGACCATCGGCAAGGGCCAGGCCAATCCCCAGGTGCTGACCTTCGGCGTCGTGTTCATCGTCGCCGGGCTGGGCTTCAAGTTCGGTGCCGCGCCGTTCCACATGTGGGTGCCCGACGTCTACCACGGTGCGCCCACCGCGGTGACCCTGCTGATCGCCGGCGCGCCCAAGCTGGCGGCATTCGGCATCACGTTGCGGCTACTCGTCGAAGGCATGCTCGGACTGGCCAACGACTGGCAGCAGATGCTCGTGGTGCTGGCGGTGGCCTCGCTGTTCATCGGCAACCTCGCAGCCATCGCCCAGACCAACCTCAAGCGCCTGCTGGCTTACTCGGCCATCGCCCAGATCGGCTTTGTGCTGCTCGCACTCAGCGCCGGCGTGATCAGCGGCAACACGCTGTCGGGGGGCAACGCCTACAGCTCGGCGCTGTTCTACATGGTCACGTATGTCCTGACCACGCTGGGCACCTTCGGCGTCATCCTGCTGCTGTCTCGGCAAGGATTCGAGAGCGAGGAGATCAGCGACCTGGCCGGCCTGAACCAGCGCAGCCCCTGGATGGCCGCGGTGATGGCGCTGTTCATGTTCTCGCTGGCAGGGATTCCGCCGCTGGTCGGCTTCTACGCCAAGCTGTCGGTGTTGCAGGCCCTGATCACGACCAATCTGGCCGGCTACCTGTGGCTGGCCGTGATCGCCGTGCTGTTGTCCCTGGTCGGCGCCTTCTATTATTTGCGTGTGGTCAAGGTGATGTACTTCGACGAGCCCGCCGCCGACGCGCCGCGCATCACCGGCGAGTGGGGTGTGCAGGCCTTGCTGGCGGTCAACGGCGGCGCGGTGCTGGTCTTTGGCCTCCTGCCCGGCGGCTTGATGGCCCTGTGCATCAAGGCCATTGTGCTGACGGTGGCGACCTGAGCCGCCGCGTGCCGACCTGTCACGCGGGCACACGACTCGGCGCGGCCGGCCCGTGCCACGGGGCGAGCGCATGAGCGAGGAGGCCGATGCGCACCTGAGCGAGAGCCTGGTCAGCGCCGAGCCGGTCTGGCGCGGTCGATTCCTGGACGTGCGTCGCGACACGGTGCGCCTGCCCGACGGCGCCCACGCCACTCGCGAATACATCGTCCATCCCGGCGCCGTGATGATGGTGCCGCTGCTGCCGGACGGCCGCCTGCTGATGGAGCGCCAGTACCGCTACCCGATGGGTCGCGTGATGCTGGAGTTCCCGGCCGGCAAGCTCGATGCCGGCGAGGCGCCCTGGGCCTGCGCCATCCGCGAGCTGGCCGAGGAGACCGGCTATCGCGCCAATGAGTGGGCCCGCGCAGGCCTCCTGAACAACGCCATCGCCTACTCGACCGAGGGCATCGAGATCTGGTTTGCGCGGGGACTCACTGCCGGCGAGCCGCACCTGGATGCGGGCGAGTTCCTCGACACCGTCGCGCACACGGTGGCCGAGCTCGATGCCATGGTCGCCCGCGGCGAAGTCACCGACGCCAAGACCTTGATCGGGCTGCTTTGGTTGCAAAAGTGGCAGGCCGGGCTGTGGCCGCTGGCCTGGCAGCCCGCGCCATAGGGCAGGCTCGCTATGATGAGTCCTTCATGAAAGTCATCGACCTTCGCTGCCACAACGGCCACGGCTTCGAGGGCTGGTTCGCCAGCGACGATGACTTTCTCGACCAGAACGGCCGCCAGCTGATCGCCTGTCCGCTGTGCGACGACAACGTGATCGTCCGGCTGCCCAGCGCGCCACGGCTGAATCTGTCAGGCGCGCGTGAACCGGCGAGCGCCGCATCGACGCCGCAACCACAGTTCGATGCGCAGGCGCAGTGGATGAAGATGGTTCGCCATGTGCTGGCTCACACCGAAGATGTCGGCGTGCGGTTTGCCGACGAAGCCCGGCGCATTCACTACGGTGACGCCGCCGAACGCGGGATTCGCGGCCAGGCCACGCCCGATGAGCGCGAGGCGCTGCGTGACGAGGGCATCGATGTCATGCCCTTGCCCGTGCCCGCAGCGCTGAAAGAGCCGCTGCAGTAGCGGCCGCGGCGCGGGTCAGAGCAGCCGGCCCGGATTGAGCCGGCCCAGCGGATCGAGCGCTTGCTTGACTGCGCGCATCATCGTCATGGCGGTGGGGTCCTTGCGGCGCACCAGTTCATCGCGCTTGAGGACGCCGATGCCATGCTCGGCCGAGATCGATCCGTCATGGGCCGTCACGGCATCGAAGACGATGGTGTTGACCGCATGCTCCTCACGCTGCAGGAACGCCGCGCCATCCTCGCCGGCGCGCGCCTGCACGTTGTAGTGCAGATTGCCGTCGCCGAGGTGGCCGAAGTTGACCAGGCGGATCCCGGGCCAGCGTGCCGCGAGCGCAGCGTCGGTCGCGGCGCAAAAGGCCGGGATGCTCGATACCGGCAGCGAAATGTCGTGCTTGATGTTCAGACCTTCCTCGCTCTGCGCCAGCGGGATCGATTCGCGCAGATGCCACATCGCGCGCGACTGGGCCACGCTTTCGGCGACTGCCGCGTCGCCGATCGTGCCGGCCTCGAGCGCGGCGGCCAGCAGGCCCTCGAACTGCACCCGCGCGTGGTCGATGCCTTCGTTGTCCGACAGCTCGACCAGCACCGTCCACGGCGCGCGTTGCAGCGGCTGGCGCAATTGCGGGAAGTGCCGCGCCACCAGGGCCAGAGAAAAGTCGTTCATGACCTCGAACCCGGTCAGGCCGGGGCCGAGCCGACGCTGCGCCGCAGCCAGCAGCGCGACGCAAGCGTCGAGCGACGCACACGCAGCCAGGGCGGTCATCGTCGCCGCCGGCTGCGGGTGCAGCGCCAGCGTGGCCGCGGTGATGATCGCCAGCGTGCCCTCGCTGCCGATCAGCAGGTCGCGCAGGTCGTAGCCGGTGTTGTCCTTGCGCAGGCCGGTCAGACCGTGCCAGACATCGCCCGCTGCGGTCACGGCCTCCAGGCCCAGGCAGAGCGCGCGCGCATTGCCGTAGCGCAGCACCTGGGTACCGCCGGCGTTGGTGGCCAGATTGCCGCCGATCGTGCAGCTGCCTTCGGCCGCCAGACTCAGTGGGAACAACAGGCCAGCATCAGCGGCCGCCTGCTGCACGGCCTGCAGCACGCAGCCCGCCTCGACGGTGAGCGTGAGGTTGGCTGGGTCCAAGGCCCGGATGCGGTTCATTCGCGTCAGGCTGAGCAGGACCTGCGTGCCGCTGGCATCGGGGACGCCTGCGCCGACGAGTCCGGTGTTGCCGCCTTGCGGCACGATCGACGCGCCATGCGACGCGCAAGCGCGCACGACGGCTGCCACCTCGTCGGTCGTGCGCGGGCGCACGACGGCCAGCGCCTTGCCGCGCCAGCGCTTGCGCCAATCGGTCTCATGGGCCGAGAGGTCGCCCTCGGTCAACACATGCTCGGCGCCGACGCAGGCGCGCAGCGTGGCAATCAAGGTGCTGCTCTCAAGGAAATGTGGCTTTGCCACTTTCCTTGATCCCCGCGGGGGACGGCCGGCCCCGGCCGGCCTTGGGGCGCTCATGCTGCGCCGGGCGCGGTGCGCAGGCGCCAGCGCACGTGCAGCACACAGGCCGCGAACAGCAGCACGCACAGCACCACTTCGATCAGCGCAAGCACGACGACGACGCCACGCTCGCTGGCGGCGCGCACGACGCCTTCGGTGAAGTAGATCCACACCAGCAGGCTGACCCAGCGATAGGTGTACATGCGGTACTTCAACAGGCCGGCCAATGGCAGCGCGAGCGGCAGCACCTTCAATGCCAGCGTGCGGTTGCCGATCGGCGCGAGCCACAGCTCCCACGCCAGGCCGAGCACGATCAGCGCCAGCAGGCTGCCTGCGGCCAGCAGGCGCACGCGTTCCAGTGCGAGGGGCACAGCGGGTGTGAACATGTTTGGCATCATAGGGTGATGACGAAGACCTTCGTACCCGCGAGTTGGCGTGCCCGCCTGAATGAACTGTCGCAGACCCTGAAAACCTGGCCCTGGCTTGATACGGCGCGCACCCTGCGTGAGCGCTTTCGCGAGGATCAACTCGGCCTTACCGCCAGCAGCCTGACCTTCACCACCCTGATCGCGCTGGTGCCGCTGGTGACGGTGATGCTGGCGTTGTTCAGCGCATTCCCGATGTTTGCCCACTTTCAGGGCGCACTCGAGAAGTACTTCCTGCAGACCCTGGTGCCCGACGGCATCGCCAAGCCGGTGCTGGGCGCGCTGACGCAGTTCGCGCTTCAGTCCACACGCCTGGGGGCGGCCGGCCTGGTGGTGCTGGTGTTGACTGCGCTGGCCCTGGTGCTGACCATCGACCGTGCACTCAATGCCATCTGGCGAGTGCGCCGGCCGCGTTCGTTCGCGCGCCGTGTGCTGGTGTACTGGGCGGCGCTGACCTTGGGGCCGCTGCTGCTGGGCATCAGCCTGTCGCTGACGGCCACCGCGCTGACGGCCTCAAAGGGCATGATCGGAGCGCTGCCAGGCAGCCTGGGGCTGTTGCTCAACGGCGTCGAGTTTGCGCTGCTGGCCGCAGGCATGGCCAGCCTCTACCACTATGTGCCCAACTGCAATGTGCGCTGGCGCCACGCCGTCGCGGGCGGGCTGTTCGTTGCCGCAGGCGTCAAGCTGGCCAAGGGCGGCCTGGCCTGGTACCTCAGCGCGATGCCGACCTACTCGACCGTCTACGGCGCCTTTGCCACCGTGCCCATCCTGCTGCTCTGGATCTACATGGGCTGGGTCATCGTGTTGTGGGGCGCCGTGATTGCGGCCTACGCGCCGAGCCTGTCGATGCATGTGCGGCGCCAGCCAGTCACGCCGGGGTACCGCTTCACGCTGGCGCTGGCCGTGATTGCCGAACTCGCGCGCGCCAAGCGGGGGCCCCGCCGCGGGCTGACGCTGCCTGAATTGGCGACAGCGATGGCCACCGACCCGCTGCAGGTGGAGCCGGCCGTCGAGTCGCTGCGCGCCCTGGATTGGGTTGCCTGGCTCGACGAAGACGCTGGCAAGCGCGCGGTGCTGCTGATCGACCCGGCCGCGGCAGCGGCACGGCCGCTGATCGACGAGATGCTCCTCGGGTCGACTGCCGCCGCGCGGCTGTTCCGCGAGCGCACCGGCCTGGATCGATTGACGGTCGGCGATCTGATCTAGGCAAGCGCGAACAGCGGCGGTGCCGGCGCCTGTCAGTCCAGGCCGGCGCAGTGCATCACACGGTTCTTGCCAGCGCGCTTGGCCGCGTACATCGCATGGTCGGCCAGTTGCAGCAGGCGCAAGGGCTGGGTCGCATCGAGGGGCGCCAGCGCGTAGCCGATGCTGGCTGACACCGGCCAGGCCTCATTGCCTGCCTGCGTGCATGCCCGCACGGCGTCCAGGAGGTGTCCGGCCAGTGAATGTGCCCCGGCGGCGTCGCGCACCGCGGCCAAGACCAGGAACTCGTCGCCACCGAAGCGGCCAACGGCGTCTTCGGCACGCACCGCCTGCTGCAGTGCCTGCGCCAGCTGCACCAACAGTGCATCGCCGGCCGCGTGGCCCCGGTTGTCGTTGAGTGCCTTGAAGCCGTCGAGGTCGATGAAGAACAGCCCGACGGGCTGCGTCGCGCAGGCGACGGCGGCAGCCTCCAGCCGCTCCATCATCGAGCGCCGGGCCAATGCGTCGGTCAGTCCGTCGCGTTCGGCCGTGCGCTGCAGGCGCTGCTGCGCTTCCGTCAGCTCGTGCACGTCGATGGTCACGGTGTAGACGCCCTGTACGCCGTTCTCGTCGTCGAGATCGGGGACGTAGCTGGTGCGCATCCAGCGCGGGCCCTGGGGCAGGTTCTCGATCAGGCGTGCGTAGTGCACCGTCTCACCGGCCAATGCGCGCTCGAAGTACGGTCGGTGCTCCTGCCACCGGGCAGGGCCGCGAACCAGACCGATGTGCTGCCCGATCAACTCGGTGGCGGCCATGCCGACCGCCTGGGTGTAGGCGCGGTTGACGAAGCGCAGATGAAGCTCGCGGTCGACGTAGGTCAGCGGATACGGAATGTGCTCGGTGAAACGGTCCAGGCGCTGGCGCGATTCGACCAGCGCCTCGCGTTCCACCACGTCGTCGTGGATGTCAAAGGCGATTGTGTAGACGGCCTCGACCTCGCCGGCGGCATTGCGGTCGGGGAAGACCATGGCACGGGTCCAGCGCGCGCTGGCGCCCTGGTGCGTGAGTCGGCGCTCGTAGCGCACGGTATGGCCAGCGAAGGCCTCGTCGAACGCACTGCAGGCTACGGCCCAGGCCGCGGGCCCATACAGCTCGGACAAGGTACGACCGACCAGCTCCTCGCTCGGGCGACCGGCCCAGCGCGCATACGGCGCATTGCAGAACAGCAGCCGCGCCCCGCGGTCCCAGCGGCCGATCGGCAAGGCAATCGCATCGACCAGGCGCTCGGCCGGGTTGGCGCTCAGACTGAAAGCGGGTGTGTCGTCGAGTTTCACGGCCTGCATCCTCGCAGCGCCGCGATGCTGTGTCATTCACCCGGAAGGGGGTATTGGCGTGCCGCGTGACTTCGGCCACGGCGCGGTGACTGCGCTCAACTCGGGTGCAACACCACGAGCAGGGCCTGGGCCGGTGTGCGGCCCGGGTTGTGGATGCAGTGCGCAACATCGACCGCATAGCGCGCCGTCTCGCCATGACGCACCCGCGCCTTCTCGCCGCCGGCTTGCACCTCGAGGGTGCCGGTGTGCACCGAGAGGTGTTCCCGCGAACCCGGCTCATGCGGCTGCGAGGCCAATGTGCCGCCGGGCTGCACCGTCAGCGCGTACCACTCGAACTGGCCGGCGAGATCGATCGGCCCGAGGATGCGCAGCTCGCACTTGCCGTCGGGGCTGGCCAGGCTGGGCGTGGCGTGCGCGGGCACGACGGCCAGCACGGGCGCTGCGGGGCGCGCGCCGCCGAGCAGGTCGCCGACGCCGACGCCCAGCGCGGTGGCCAGGCGCCAGACCACGGCCACGGTCGGGTTGGCCTGGTGGCGCTCGATTTGCGAGAGCATCGACTTGGACACGCCAGCCTGGCGTGACATCTCGTCGAGCGTGAGGCCGTGCGACTGCCGCAGCGCGGCCAGCGCCGCGCCGACGCGCGGCGGGGGCTGCGCGGCGGCTGGCTTGACGGCGGCGGGTCTTGGCACGATACTGGATCTCTGTTCGATATATTGCACAACTGACATGCGAGTGTACAACCGCATTGTGCCCCAGAGAAAGCCGCAGGACCATGAGCAGCGCCTTCATCGAAAACCTCAGCGCTGAGCTTGCGGGCCTGCGCGACGCCGGTCTGTACAAGGCTGAACGCACCCTGATCACGCCGCAGGGTGCGCTCGTACGCACCGCGGACGGGCGCGAAGTGATCAACCTGTGCGCCAACAAC
>JANOPR010000638.1:0-10145 GCA_031421955.1 Burkholderiales bacterium | reverse complement strand
GCAGGGCTCAGACGGCTTGCCCCGCTGCGCGGGGTGCCCTGCGGTGCTCGCCTTTGGGTCGTGCCGCATAACTCGCTTCGCTTGCTGCGCCGCGCTACGCTCAAACAGGATGCGGCAAGCCAGAACACGAAGCGCGCGGGTACGCGCGCCGACCCAAAGGCTGCGCTCCTCGGCGGCGCCAATTCGCCCTGCCCAAGCCGCGCCCGGCGCCTTGCCGGCAACAGTGCGGGTATTCGAGGTTGCGCACGCCACCCCAGGTTCTGCAACGGGGCAGCCGCGCCGGGCCCAGCGCGCATCTGAGGCGCCGAGCAGTACAGGGGCCGGGGACCGCGCGCGCAGCGCGCGTCGTGCTCTGACTCGTTGCAGGTGTGTGAGCGCAGAGAGCGAAGCGAATGCAGCGAGTTCTGCAACGGGGCCCCGGACCCGAGCAGCGCAGGGCAGTCGCAGCGAAGCGAAGACCGCCTCAGCTAAGCGCTGGGACCGGCGCGGTTGCCCCGTTGCCGCGCCTGTGCACCGAGAGCGGACAAGCAACGTCCGCAATGGGCAAGCCGCTGTTCGTTCCTGTTCGATTGAACGCGGCTCGGTGTGAGGGCGCTTTCGCGCAAGCCGTGTGGCCTCGGCAAGCGCCGCTGTCGACGCCTAGATGACAAATGAAGATCAGGGTGACGCCGGTCCGCCGGCTCGATTGCGCCCGAACACGGCCGCCCCGGCGAAGTGCGCGCGCGCGCCCAACCGCTCTTCGATGCGCAGCGCCTCGTTCCATTTGGCCATGCGCTCGCCGCGCGCGAATGAGCCGACCTTCAACTGCCCCGTCTGCCAGGCGATGGCCAGGTGCACGATGGTGGTGTCTTCGGTCTCGCCCGAGCGTGCCGACACGATGCCGGCGTAGCCCAGCGACTGCGCCGCCTGCCAGGCGTGCAGCGTCTCGGTCAGCGTGCCGCGCTGGTTGGGCTTGAGCAGCACGGCGTTGGCCGCGCCGCTGGCGGCGGCCTGGCGTACCAGCGCCGCGTCGGACACCAGCAAATCGTCGCCGACGATCTGCAGGCGCTGGCCGGCGGCCTGCGTGAAGCGCGCGAAGCCTTCGAGGTCGTCCTCGGCCAACGGGTCTTCGATCGAGGCGATGGGGTACTTGTCGATCCAGCGCAGCAGCAGCTCGATCAGGGCGTCCGAGTCGAGCTCGCGCGACTCCAGCCCGAGGCGGTAGCGCCCCGCACGGCCGAACTCCGAGGCCGCCACGTCCAGGGCAATGGCCACCTGCGCGCCGGGCACGAAGCCGGCACGTTCGATTGCCGCAACCAACGTCTCCAGGGCCTGTTCGTTGGTTGCGAAGTCCGGCCACCAGCCGCCTTCGTCGGCGACGCCCAAGCACGATCCGCGCGCGCGCATCAGCTCGCCGGCGCTGCGGTAGACCTCGGCGGTCCACTCCAGCGCCTGGCCGAAGTCGTGCGCGCCGGGGCACACGACCATGAAATCCTGGACATCGACTCGCCGCCCGGCATGCGCGCCGCCGCCGAAGATCTGAATCTGCGGCATCGGCAGCAGCGTCGCGTCGCTGCCCCCCAGGGATTGATAGAGCGGCACGCCACGTGACGCTGCGACCGCATGCGCCGCGGCCATCGACACCGCGAGCGTCGCGTTCGCACCCAGCCGCGTCTTGGCCGGCGTGGCGTCGAGGTCGATCAATCGCTGGTCGAGCGCGGCCTGGTCGTCGGCCGCGCCGCCGGTCAGCGCACGGGCGATTTCGCCGTTGACGTGCCCGATCGCCTGCATCACGTCCAGGCCGCCGAAGTGCGCCGTGGCGTCGCGCAGTTCGACCGCTTCGCGCGTGCCCTTGGACGCGCCAGCGGGCACGATCGCGCGCCCCACGGCGCCATCGTTGAGCGTCAGTTCGGCCTCGACCGTCGGACGGCCGCGGCTGTCCCACACGCGGCGGGCGTGGATCGATCGGATGGCGTGCGGATTCATCGTTCGAGCTCCTCGCGCCATGCCGCGCGAATCGATTGCAGGCGATCCGCCGGCTCGAGCAGCAGCGAGCGGGCCACGCGGCGCACGGTGTTGCGCTGGGCGTCGTCGCGCAGGTACTCGACCGGCGACTTGCCGTCCACGCGCGCCAGCAACAGGCCCGGCAGGAGCGCGGCGGCTCGCTGCTCGAGCACGGCGCGCGGCTCCCAGTCCACCGCCTGCAGGTAGGCCTCGGCCAGCGCGTCGAAGGCGACGAGGAAGTCGGCCGTGGCCGCGGCATTCCACAGGCACTTGAGCAACAGGTGATTGAGGCAGAAGGCGATGTCGAACGCCGGGTCGCCCCACCAGGCGCACTCGGCGTCGAGCAGCACCGGCCCCTGCGGCCCGATCAGGATGTTCTTCGGGCTGACGTCGCCATGCACCAGTGCGCGCGGGTGCGCCTGCGTCGTGGCCACCAGGCGCTGCAGTGCCGGCGCCAGATCGGCATGGTGTTGCGCCGTGGCCAGCAGGTAGGGATCGAGCCGGATGTCGAAGAAGATCTTGTCGGTGTCGAACTGCGCCGCGAGCTCGGGGCGGGCCGCCGAATGGCCGTGGATGCGCGCCAGCATCGTGCCGACCGCGCGCGCCGTCGCCGCATCGGCCTGGCCGCCGCGCAAGGTCGTTTTCCACAGCCGGTAGTCTGACAGCGGCAGGTAGCTCATCACGAGCACGCCCAGGCCCGGATGCTGGCCCAGCACGTGCGGCGCGCAGCCCGGCAGCGCCTCGTTGGCCACCTGCATCCAGCGCGCCTCGTACAGGTTGCGCTCGATCGGCGCGTGCCAGTCCGCGGCCACGCGCAGCTTGGGCAGTGCGCGCTTGGCGCAGACGGGGCCCTGCTCGGTGTCGATGCGCCAGATGTCGGACGAGACGCCCCCCGTGAGCGGGCAGCCCGTCAGCGGCCCTGAACCGGCCAGCCCCAGTTCGCGCAGGGCCTGCGCGAACTGCGCCGGCAGCGGCTGCGCTGCCTCAGGAGCCGGCATAGGTGGACTCGGCCAGCTTGACCAGGGCGTGCAGCGTCTGGTTGGCGGGCGTCGGCACACCGAGTTCGCGGCCGCGGCGGGCCACGAAGCCGTTCAGGTGGTCGATCTCGCTGGGCTTGCGTCGTGCCATGTCCTGCGCGGTGGACGAGAACTGCGCGGGCATCGCCACGGCGATGCGCTCCATCGCCTCGAGCGCGGGCGCCAGTGGCAGGTGCACGCCCTCGGCGGCCGCCAGCGCCACCACTTCGCGCACCAGGGTGTGCTGCAGTTCGCGAATCGAAGGCATCGCAGCCAACTGCGCATAGTTCGCCTTGGCCAGGCCGGAAATGGCGTTGTAGGCGCAGTTCACCATCAGCTTGCTCCACAGCTCGGCCATCACGTCGTCGCTAATGCGTACCGGCACCTGGGCGCTGGCGAAGAAGTCCGCCAGGGCCTGCAGTTGCTCGGCCGACGCGGGCTCGCGCGCCGCCTGCGTGTGCAACGCGCCGATGACCAGGTCGCCGCGGCCGTGGTGCTTCACGTGCCCGGGTTCGGGCATCTCGGTGGCGACGTACACCACTGCTGGCACGACGGTCTGGCCGACGTGGCGCGCGATCGTCGGCGCGTTCTCCACGCCGTTCTGCAGGCTCAGCACCAGCGCGCCGGCGTCCAGGTGCGGCGCCATCTGCCGCGCCACCGCGTCGGTGTCGGTGGACTTGACGCTGAACAGCACCAGGTCGGCGCCGCGCACCGCTTCCAGGTCGACGCTGGCAGCCAATCGAATCGACTCGACGCGCCCGGCCATGTCCAGGCGCAGCCCCTGGCGCTCGATCGCCTGCACATGCGCTGCGCGCGCGACCAGCGTCACCCGGTGCCCGGCCCGCGCGAGCATCGCGCCATAGAAACTGCCGACGGCGCCCGCACCCACGACGGCAACGGCCTCAAAGCGATGGCTCACGGGGGGTCAGATCGCGAACATGGGGCGGAAATGATAGTGCAGGAGCCCGCATGGAATGCGCCGCGGATGCGCTGCCGCCGCGGGGCTGGGTGGGTGGCCGTCGATCGACGCCGGGGCGCGCCTGCACGCATGCCGGCGAGGCCGGTTCCCTCGACGAGCCGGGCAACGATCCCTCGTGCCCGGTGTCATGGCAACGGCCGAGCTACTTGGCCTTGACGCTCAATTGCGTTGCCTCGCCGTCCTTGTATGTCACGGATACGGCTTGCCCCGCCTTGAGTTCGGCGCTGTCGCTGGCTCCATCCATCTTGGTGCGCTTGGTGCTGATCTTGATCTTGGTTTCCTTGCCGTCACTGGCCTTGACGGTGATGAGCTTGCCATCGTCCTCGACCTTGGTGATCGTGCCCTGCAGCGAATCCGCTGCATGACTTGCCGTGCCGAACGCCAGGAATGCCACGCTCACTGCCACGCCAATCACGTGCCTTGCCTTGATCATGCTGAACATCGAAATACTCCCACTGTGAAAATCAATCAAACGGTTGCTGGAACAGGACGCCTGCCAGTCCGGGCGAATGCCGAACGCGGCAGCGCGCGACCGTACAGCGGGTCTGTGGCACTGTCAACGACAGTGCAGCAACCTGCTGCGTGCGCCACCCATGTCGGGCGATGGGTAAAGCGGTGATCCGCTTGCGTTCCTCGATCTGCCTGAAGCGGTCGTGTCGGCAGGCCCTGCGACGACGTGGGATCAGCGCGGCAATGCGTACTGGTGTTCAACGCACGGCAAGTCGCGAAACAGCGCATCGGCCGATGCCACCCTGTGCATGCCCACGCGCTCCAGCAGTCTGATCGACGCCAGGTTGCGTGAGTCGGTGGTGGCGACGATTTGCGTGGCGGCGGTGGCGTCGAACAGCAGGTTGATCAGCGCCCGCGCCGCTTCGCTGGCCAGCCCGAGGCCCTGAGCGTGCGCCGCGAGCGTGAAACCGATCTCGGCCTGCGTGCCGTCGTCCGACAGGCGCACGCCGATGTCGCCGATCAGCGCATCGGTGCGCCGGTCGGCGATGCCGATCTGAACCCAGACGCCGGGGCAGAACAGCACCGCCGCGCCCATCTCGGCGATGAAGCGGGCGGAGGCTTCGTCCGGCTGCGCGCCCCAGCCCTGGTACTGGCCGACGGCCGCGTCGTGCCGGTAGGCCTGAAACGCCGCCAGATCTCCGGGCGCCAGGCGGCGCAGCACGACGCGTGACGCGATGCGAGGCAGGGCGGGTTCGGGCATCGTCGTCATCGTCCATCCCTTCTCCTGACTCCGATGCTGAAAGTCTCGACATCCCCAGCACTGCGAATCAGGCACGCACAAGCAACCGGTCACAGCGTCATACCGACGCTGCACTTTGGAAGATGGTTAGCACATGGTCGTCGTGCAGCGTGACCTCGTGCACCGACCAGCCCGATCGCAAGATCAACGACCCGGCGGTGCGGGTGCCGCAGTAAAGCCGCGTGGGACCCACCTTTGCGGCGTGTGCCACAAGCGCGGCCAGCAAGGCGGCACCGGCGCCGCGGCCCCTGCGCTGCGGCAGCACGACCTGCGGCGTGGCTTCGCGCGTGATGTGCCGGTGAAAGCCGGTGACCGCCAGTTCGGAGAAGCCGCACAGCTGGGCGCCGCGCGATTGCGCCAGGCTCATCGCCAGGCGCATCGACGCCACGTTGTCGGGCATTGTCCAATGCATGGTGGTCTGGGCGATGGCAATGCGGCGTTGCATGCGCGAAGGGGCGCTGTTGTCGGGTGGGGCATTGAACCCGGCCACCCGCATGGCGTCAATGCGCATGGGTCTGACGGCGCGGGGCCTGAGCCCGGCACGTCGACATCCTGCCCCCGCCGCGTGCTGCGCGCGATGGGTGCCGTCGGGGTTCTGACACCTAGATGATTGTTTCTTGCGGGCCGGAGTAGCGGACCAGGGGATCGGCCAGGATCATCAGGCTGACGATGGTGTAGATCACCATCAGCATCGTCATCGGCAGCAGCACGCGAATGACCTGTGCGCGTGTTCCGAGCAGGCGCTCGGCCGTCACATGGGCCAGGACCACCGAGATGGCGTGACCGGCCACGATCGCGCTCAACGCAAGGTACCAGGCCGTCTTGGTGCCGATGATCGCGATGTCGATCTGCGCATCGCGTGTGCCCCACAGATTCCAGCCGATGCCCAACGGATCCGACACCAGGAACTGCAGGGTCTGGCCCTGCACCAGGAGGTAGGTGAAGGTGTGCGCGAAGTGGTAGCCGACGGCGATCGGAATCAGTGTGGGCGCGAAGGCTCGAGCGCAGGCCAGCGTCGACAGGGATCCGTCGGCGCCAGCCCGTGCAATCGCGCACGCGCCAAGGTAGAGCGCCAGAAACAGCAGCCACGTCGCCAGCAGGCCGGCGGTGTGAAGGGCGAGCCACCCGGCGTCGCCGAGCTTCGGGTCGAGCGCGTGAACCATGTCTTCGAGCGCGGCCCAATGCTTGCTGCCCTGCAGCGCGTCGAACAGCACGATCGCCAGCATGGCCATCACGAAGGCAACTTCGGCGGTCGATGAGCGCCTGGCGTCACGCCACAGCAGGCCCGCGGCATGCGGGCGCAGCACCAGTCCGTCGCGCGGTGTGGCTGCAACGGGTGCGAAGCGCGAGAACAGTTCGAACACGCGATGGAAGGGATCTGCGTTGTCCAGCCAGGCATCGGGCCCATAGCGCGCCATTCCCGCCCAGGTGAGCACCGAGTAGGCCATCACCATTGCCGCCAGCACGACCGGCGTTGCCCGGAACGGGAACACGAGTTCCACCCAGCCAAATGCGAGCAGCAGGACGAGCGCCGGCCACGACCCGGCGCCTGGCGGCCACGGCTTCGTTGCGGGTGCGCGGCCGCGCCAGGCCCAGAACAGCGCAAACAGGGTTCGCCATGGATTGACGACGGGCCAGACGTTGCCGACCAGCATGGCGAGATACGAGAAGCCGACCCACCACACGATCCACACCAGCGTCGGCGCGATGTTGCGATTCGGATCGGTCGCGCCGAACATGCCGGCAACGACGACAAGCGCGAGTCCGGCCACGCCCAACAGCTTGAGCGTTGCGCTCAAGGCCGCTGCGCCCATCAGCCTGCCGGGCGCCGTGCCTTGCAGCTTCCAGCAAGCGCGGGCGTACCGCTCGGCGCCGCCACGCGTGAACACCGCCAGCACGACGAAGGTCAGGGTCACGGTGAGCGCGCCGCCGACGACGAACAACCAGACCGGGACCGGCAGCTCGTAACGCGCACCGAAGGCATGGGCCCACGCGTTGCCGGTGCCCGCGAACGCCGCAGCCGCCAACCATGCACAGCGCAGCGCGCGTCGCGCCGACGTGCCGTCCCCCTTCACTGCGGCTGCACCTCGAGCCGCAGCAGCACGCTGCGCCCATGGGCGTGCGTCGACGATCCGCCGCGCGCCTGCCCTTCGTGCGCGTGCACGGCGAAGCGACCGCTGGCGAAGGCCTTGAAGGCCATGACGGTGGACACGCGCTGCTCGCGCGGCACAGTGCCGTCCTTGATCGCGATGGCAAACTGCGCCGCATCGGCCGCGTGCGCGAGCGCGGCCGTCGCGGCCATCGCGGCCAGCGCCACCAGGGCAATTGCGGGCCGCAGTGCAAAGACCGAGCCGGTCACGATCGCAACAGGCTCGATCTCCCTTCGGCGCTCAGCGGGCCGGCACTTCGAGGGCCGCGGAATCCTTCAGCACCGCAAGAATCGCCCTCTTCGGCACCGATGCGTCATAGCCGGCGGCCTGGTACATGCTGTAGAGCTTGAAGTCGGACAGCCGCGACAGGGCAAAGTAGGCGATCTTGCTGGCCTGCGGCGACTTTGGATCAAGGCCGAGATCCTTGGCGACATCGCGCGCCCAGTTGTGGGCGAACTGGCCGGCGATGTAATGCGAGTACGACCACGACCCGTCTGAGTAGACGATCATCCACCACTCGGCCATGCGCTTGGCGGGATCGACCTTCGGCGCGGGCACGCCTGCGAGCTTGGCGGCTTCGGCCAGCGCCGCATTCAGGCCTTCCTTGCCGTCGACCTTGTCGACTTCCCAGAATGCATCGAAGTGCGCTGCGGCAGTTGCGATCACGAGATCCGTGGGCGCGCCGCGCTTCATCAACTCGGCGTAGACGATGGCGCCGTGGCCGCCCATCCAGCGCCACTTTGCGATGCCCTGCTCGCCACCCCAGTAGGCCGGAAACCAGTCGGGACGCTTGATCGTGCCTGTCACCGGGTCCCAGACGTACCAGACCTTGGCCCAGTCGTGCAGCACCAGGGCTGCAATGATGATGTCGCGATTGGTGCCTTCGACGCCGTGCACCTTGGCGATCGCATCCGCCCAACCGAACGAGACTTCGATGTTCTCGAGCGCATGCACGGCCAGGCCGCCGGGATAGAAATGGTGCCCCGGGCCACCGGCTGCCGGCGAGAAGCGGAACGCGTCCTTCTCCGCCGTCACGTTGAACACCGTCGAGCGCGGGTTGGTGACCATGTCGACCACGAGGGCGCGGATCTTCGCGTCCTTGATCGAATTGACGTGCGCCATCATCTGGTCGTAGCGGGCGCGTATCCACCTGCTGGTGTCCGCCATTCGCTCGGGCGTCATCGCGTAGATTTCGTCGAGCCGCTTTGCCGAGACCTCGGCGGTCTGCGCCGCAGCGCCTGCAGTCGCCAGCAGCAGGGCAACGCCCAATGCCGCGGTCAGGTACTTGATGTGCATGTTGCCCTCTGTGTGAGTAACAAGTTCTTGTTTTGCACGCCGCATCCTGTGATTCCGCCAGCATGCAAATTCAGTCTAGCAGTTGACGCCAGCGCGCGGATCCGCTCCAAAACCCGAGGGCCGAAATGGCACGCAACGCGCGCTGCGCAATCACACGGCATCGGGCGCATCGCCAGGCGGCGCCTGATGCGGCGCCGAGCAGTACGCGCGCCGGGCGCCGGGTGGCAAACGTGGTCAGGGCCAGCGCGATCCAGCCGTTGCCCGCCACCATGCCCTGGACCCACAGCGGAGTTTCGTCGACACCAAAGAAAAACCCCGCCAAAGCGGGGTTCGTGTGCGTGCTGTTGGGCAGACTAGGCCGCAGCGGCTTCCGTGGCCTTCCTCTTGCGCGCGATCCAGCCCACCAAGCCCAGGCCGGCAAGCATCAACGCGTAGGTGGAGGGTTCAGGGACCGGTGTCACAGCCACAGGCGCGCTGTAGTCGTGACCGCTGGCCCAACTCATCGTGCTGCCGGCCGTGAGTACCGTGAAGTACGTGCGGGCCGTGTTCAAGGCATCGTAGGCAGCGCTCGCGTTGCCGGCAGTCATGTCAACGACGCCGGGCCGGTACGCAGAAACTTGTCCATGGAAGTCAGCACTAAAGGTAAGTAAGGCTCCTGCCGCCATTTGTGTCGTGAAACTGAACAGGTTTGTCCCTAGTGTGAGGGCAGAGAAACTGCCTGCATCCCCACAAAATCCACTATTGCCCATACAAAACGATCGATCACTAAGGTTGGTGTTCAGCCTTAAAAATCCATTGCCGGCCGCGCCGGCACTTGCCGAAATGTCAAAGGAGTGAATGTCGACGACAAAACTCACCAAGACATCCACGAAAGAGCCGGGCGCGCCACTGACGGTGACTCGATCGTGCCATTGCGCCCCTGAGGACGCCACCACTGATGCGGTACGCGCGCTGACGACCTCATTGCTGGATTCCGCCGCAGCGTTGACCAGGCTGGCCGTACCCGCGATGCCCAGGCTTCCGTAGTCTGCCCGTGCCGACGCACTGGTGGAAAACGACGAAGTGGGCCCACTGCCAGAGAGCTCGCGGGTGAAGATTTCTCCTGGAATCAAACCGCCACTGCTAGTGCCAATGGTCTGGCCGCAGTTTTCACCCGTCCACCCGTCCATGTTGCTCGTACCGCAACCTACGATAGCGACAAGTTGCGCATGCGCAGGCAAGGTGAGCGAACACAAGAACACAACGCCCGCGATGACTCTTGATCCGCGCCCTGGCTTCAATTTCAGATTCATGATTCCTCCCGTGATTGCTGTTGGATGCTCGTTGCTGAATCACCAATGAAGCGATTCGGCGTCTCTGGGTCGAGTTCAGTGATTGGCAACGAATCTCCTACCCGTGGCGATCGGCGCCTGGGCGAAATTTGTGCAGTCGGGATGCCCGGTGAAGTGCCGAGTGACGGTGGCGGCGGGAAC
>JANOPR010000637.1:0-8801 GCA_031421955.1 Burkholderiales bacterium | reverse complement strand
ACTCCTGAAAGGTCCGGCCCATGGCCATCACTTCACCGACCGACTTCATTTGCGTGGTCAGGCGTGAATCAGCGGTGGGGAATTTTTCGAACGCAAAGCGCGGAATCTTGGTCACGACATAGTCGATGCTGGGCTCGAAGCTGGCAGGCGTGGCGCCGCCGGTAATTTCGTTGCGCAACTCGTCGGTCGTCAACGAAGCCAATGTGCGGCCCACGAGGGCCTGCTCGGTCTGTACCAGCTGCTCGATCTGGGCCAGGAACCAAGGGTCGATCGCCGTTTCCTCGAACACTTCGGCCAGGCTCATGCCGATGCGAAACGCATCGCCGACGAACAAAATGCGCTCGGAGCGGGCCTCGCCGATCTCGCGCACGATCTCGTCGCGGTCGTTGCTGCGCTCGCTCAATCCGTCGATGCCGGTCTCCAGGCCGCGCAGGGCCTTCTGAAAACTCTCCTGGAAGGTGCGGCCGATCGCCATCACCTCGCCGACCGACTTCATCTGCGTCGTCAGGCGCGCGTCGGCAGCCGGAAACTTCTCGAACGCGAAGCGCGGGATCTTGGTCACGACATAGTCGATGCTCGGCTCGAAGCTGGCCGGCGTCGCGCCGCCAGTGATGTCGTTGCGTAACTCATCGAGCGTGTAGCCCACCGCGAGCTTGGCGGCGACCTTGGCGATCGGGAAACCGGTGGCCTTGGACGCCAGTGCAGACGAGCGTGACACGCGCGGATTCATCTCGATCACGACCATGCGCCCGGTCTTGGGGTCGATCGCGAACTGGACATTGGAGCCACCGGTGTCGACACCGATTTCTCGCAGGATGGCGATGCTGGCGTTGCGCAGCAGTTGGTACTCCTTGTCGGTCAGGGTCTGCGCGGGGGCCACCGTGATCGAGTCGCCGGTATGGATGCCCATTGGATCCAGGTTTTCTATCGCGCAGACGATGATGCAGTTGTCCGCCTTGTCGCGGACCACCTCCATCTCGAACTCCTTCCATCCGATCAGGCTCTCCTCAATCAGCAGTTCCTTGGTTGGCGACAGGTCGAGTCCGCGCTTGCAGATTTCCTCGAACTCTTCCGGGTGGAAAGCGATGCCCCCGCCCGTGCCCCCCAGCGTGAAACTGGGCCGGATGACCATGGGGAAGCCGGTCCCGCGGATTTCGACCGTAATGCGCTTCTGCACCGCGAGCGCCTCTTCCAACGAGTGCGCAATGCCACTCTTGGCCGAGGCCAGACCGATGCCGGTCATGGCGTCCTTGAACTTCAGCCGATCCTCGGCCTTCTCGATCGCCTGTTCGTTGGCGCCGATCATCTCGACGCCGTACCTGGCCAGCACACCGTGCTTGTGCAGGTCGAGCGCGCAATTCAGCGCAGTCTGGCCGCCCATCGTCGGCAGCACCGCGTCGGGCCGTTCCTTGGCAATGATCTTCTCGACCACCTGCCACGTGATCGGCTCGATGTAGGTCGCGTCGGCCATCCCCGGGTCAGTCATGATCGTTGCCGGGTTGCTGTTGACGAGGATGACGCGGTAGCCCTCCTCACGCAGCGCCTTGCAGGCCTGGGCCCCGGAATAGTCGAATTCACAGGCTTGGCCGATGACGATCGGGCCGGCGCCGATGATCAGGATGCTCTTGAGGTCTTGGCGCTTGGGCATCTCAGTTCTTCTCCATCAGCGCCACGAAGCGGTCGAACAGGTAGGCAATGTCATGCGGCCCCGGAGACGCCTCCGGATGGCCCTGGAAGCAGAATGCGGGCCGGTCGGTTCTGGCCAGGCCTTGCAGCGTGCCATCGAACAGGCTGACATGGGTCGGCCGCAAGTTGGCCGGCAAGGTCTCGGCGTCGACCGCGAAACCGTGGTTCTGGCTGGTGATGCAGACCCGGCCGCTGTCGAGGTCCTTGACGGGGTGGTTGGCACCGTGATGACCGAACTTCATCTTGAAAGTCTTTGCGCCCGACGCCAGCGCCATGATCTGGTGTCCCAGGCAAATACCGAACGTCGGGACGCCGCGTTCGATCAATGCAGCGGCTGCCGCAATGGCATAGTTACATGGCTCCGGATCGCCAGGCCCGTTGCTCAAGAACACGCCGTCGGGCTTCAGCGCCAGCGCCGCCTCGGCCGAGGTTTGCGCCGGGACGACAGTGACGCGGCAACCCCGGCTGGCCAGCATGCGCAGGATGTTGCGCTTGACGCCGAAGTCATAGGCCACCACGTGAAACCGTGCGGCCGCCTGCGCGCCATGCCCTCTTCCGAGCGTCCACTCGGTCTCGGTCCAGCCGTAGGCACCCGTGGCAGATACCACCTTGGCCAGGTCGAGGCCAGCCATGCTCGGCGCAGCACGCGCAACCGCCAGTGCTGTGTCGACCTGCCCCTGGCCAACCTGCATGCCCACGGGAAAGGCCATGATGCAGCCGCTCTGCGCGCCGCGTGTGCGCAGGTGGCGGGTCAGCTTGCGCGTGTCCAGATCCGCGATGGCCACCGTACCCTCGCGCACGAGGTACTCAGACAGCGTCATGGTGCTGCGAAAGTTCGACGCAAGCACCGGCAGGTCCTTGATCACGAGGCCGGCCGCAAAGACTTTCGAGGCCTCCGCATCCTCGGCGTTGATGCCGTAGCTGCCGATATGCGGATAGGTCAGCGTGACAATCTGTCGGCAGTAGCTCGGGTCGGTCAGGATCTCCTGGTAACCGGTCAATGCGGTGTTGAAGACGACTTCACCGGCCGTCTGACCGGACGCGCCGATCGACGTGCCGTGAAACACCGTGCCATCTGCGAGTGCAAGGATGGCGGGAGGCAGGACTGGCAGCAAGGCGGGCTCCGAGGCGAGACTCCGCGCGGTCTGCGTTCACCCGTCGTCGCGTCAGTTCCGGCCTCTGGGGCGTTCGTGCGACTCTCGATGTTCAGGTTGCAGAATGGCTGGAGCAATGGGTACAGGCAAACCTTGAGAGTATAGCGGCGCGCATCATCGCAGCGCCCCAATCGGCCGCCGCTGGAAACTCACACCGCCAGTGCCGCAATGCCGGCTCGCGCAATCTGCACGTCTTCGCTCGACTTCACCCCACTGACTCCCACGGCGCCAACGCATTGCCCCGACACCATGACGGGCACGCCCCCCTCGAGCATGCCTTCGAGCCCCGGCGCGCTAAGAAATGCCGTGCGCGGTCCATTGATCAGTTCTTCGTAGATTCGACTTTCGCGTCGGCCGAGCGCCGCGGTGCGGGCCTTGGCCGGAGCGATTTGCGCCGAAATAGGCGCGGCGCCGTCAAGTCGCTGCAACCAGAGCAGGTGGCCGCCGTCGTCGACCACCGCGATCGACACCGCCCAATGGTTCTTGACAGCTTCGGACTCGGCTGCCGCAGCGACATGCCGGGCGTCCTCCAGGCTCAGGAAGGGTTTGCTTTTCACTGCTTTCGCGTCCGTGAAATGGTGATGGTGGCATCCCCAGGCGGGGAACTAGAATCCTGCAAGCGGGTCAGACCCCGCGTCACTCACATCAATGGAGGTCCGTGGCGATGAATGAACAACTGCACCCCGCGTACGCTGGCCCTGCCGCTGCTGGCGCGCTGTCCGAGCAGCGTAACCGAGTTCTGCGCAACACCTACTGGCTGCTCGCATTGTCGCTGGTCCCCACGGTGCTGGGCGCCTGGGTCGGCGTCACGACGGGCATTGTTGCCAGCATGGGCGTGGGCATCAGCATGATCGTGTTCCTGGCTGGCGCCTTCGGATTCATGTTCGCTATCGAGAAGTACAAGACCTCGAGCGCCGGCGTGATCCTGTTGCTCGGCTTCACCTTCTTCATGGGCCTGATGCTGTCTCGCATGCTGGCTGCAGTGCTCGGGTTCAGCAATGGCGCGTCACTGGTCATGTACGCCTTCAGCGGTACCGCTGCGGTCTTCTTCACCATGGCCAGCCTGGCCAGCGTGATCAAGCGCGACCTGTCGAACATGGGCAAGTTCCTGTTCGTCGGCGCCATCATGTTGCTGGTGGCCGCGGTGATCAACATCTTTGTCCAGTCGAGCGCGCTGATGATTACGGTGGCCGTGATTGCGGTCGGCCTGTTCTCCGCCTTCATGCTCTATGACCTCAAGCGCGTGATCGACGGTGGCGAGACCAACTACGTCAGCGCCACCTTGGCGATCTACCTGGACGTCTACAACGTGTTCCAGAGCCTGCTCGCGCTGTTGGGCATCTTCGGCGGCGAACGCGACTGAGGCGCCGCAGGACACCCCCCAGAGGGTCCCTGACGGGGCCCTTTTTTCTTGCTACGCGCGGTCGAACACCGCGATGCTCTCGGCGTGCGCCGTGTGCGGGAACATGTTCACTGACCCCGCCGCGCTGCAACGGTAGCCAGCCTGGTGCACCAGCAATCCGGCGTCACGCGCCAACGTAGCCGGGTTGCAGCTGACATACACAATCCGCCGTGGCGCCGTCCACTCGGGCGCCAGCGTCGAGTCCGTACGCAGCTCGACCAAGGCCTTGGTCAACGCAAATGCGCCTTCGCGGGGAGGATCGATCAACCATTTGTCGGCCACCCCGTCGCCGGCAAGCTGCCCGGCCGTCAATTCGAACAGATCGCGCGCCACGAAGCGAGTCTTGGCGTGCAACCCGTTGCCTGCCGCGTTGGCTGTGGCCCGCTGCACCAGCACGTCACTGCCTTCGATGCCTAGCACCTCACGCGCCTGCGTTGCCAGCGGTAGCGTGAAGTTTCCGAGTCCGCAAAACCAGTCGATCACGCGCTCATGCGCCTGCACGCCGAGCAGGCGCACCGCACGCCCGACCAGCACTGCATTGATATGTGGATTGACCTGGGTGAAGTCTGTGGGCTTGAACGGCATCGTGATACCGAACTCCGGCAGTGCGTAGCTCAACTGATCATTGCCCGCGTCCAGCCGATGCGCCGAGTCCGGGCCTTTGGGCTGCAGCCACCACTGCACGCCGTGCTCAGCGGCAAATTCACGCAGCCGCGCCAAGTCCGACGCCGTCAGCGGCTCGAGATGGCGCAGGACGAGCGCCAGCACGTGGTCCCCCATTGCCAGTTCTATCTGAGGCAACCGGTCGCGCCCATCCATCGCCATGATCAGCGCCCGCAAAGGCATCAGCATGGCGCTGACGCGCTGGGGAAGAACGGCGCAACTCGGCATGTCGGCGATGAAACTTGATTTGCGCTCATGAAAGCCGACCAGTACCGTGCCCTTCTTGAGCACGTGGCGCACCGACATCCGGGCGCGGTGGCGGTAGCCCCAGGCCGGACCCTCGATGGCACGCAGCACAACTGCCGGCCGCACCTTGGCCAAGTGCCAGAGGCTGTCTTCAAGGGCGCGCTGCTTGATCGCCACCTGGGCGCCGGCATGCAGGTGTTGCATCTTGCACCCGCCACAGGCGCCAGCGTGCAAGCCGAAGTGCGGGCACGCTGGCCGCACGCGCTGGGCACTCTCATTGGCCAACGCCGTCAGCGTCGCCTGCTCCCACTGGCTCTTGCGCCGGTGCACATGCGCCTGTACCGTCTCGCCGGGCAGTGCACCCTCGATGAAGACCACCTTGCCTTCGGCGTTGTGCGCGATGCCCTGTGCTTCAAGATCGAGAGACTCGACCTTCAGCCATTCGTTTTCTGCTGTCATGGGCCGGAATTATCCGGCCCCTTCGCGTGCGGCCCGCTTCAGAACACCGAGTCACGATCGATGCCATGGCGCGCCATGTGGCGCTTGAGCTTGAGCAGCGCTTCCTGCTGGATCTGGCGAATGCGTTCTCGCGTCAAGCCCATGCGTTCGGCCAAGGCCTCGAGCGTCTCGGGTTCGTGGTCATGCAGGCCATAGCGCCCGGTGAGCACTTCGCGCTCGCGATGATTGAGCGCCAGTAGTTCATGCTCCAGCATCAGGTCGACTTCCCTGTGCAACGTGTGACCGAGCGGATCGACCGCCCCCTCGTCAGCCACACCGTCGAGCCAGGATTCAGCCTCCGGGTCGCCCTCGCGTCCCGGTCCACGAGGTGCGTCGAGTGACGTCGGTGCCTCCGCAAATCGCAACAACTCAGCCACCACATCGCGTGGGCGCCCAACCACCGCGGCAATCTGCTCAACCGTTGGCGGTCGGTCATTCAATGCTGTCCCGTTGCCGCGAGCTGCTTCTAGAGCACGCCGCGCCTTGAGCACCTGATTGAGCTCGCGCACAACATGCACCGGCAGGCGAACCAGCCGTGCCTGATGCATGACCGCCCTCTCGATACTCTGCCGGATCCACCATGTGGCATAGGTCGAGAAGCGAAAGCCGCGCTCAGGCTCGAACTTGGACGTGGCGTGCACCAACCCGAGGTTGCCTTCCTCGATCAGATCAGTCAGGGGAACGCCACGTCCGAGGTAGTTCTTGGCGATGCTGACGACCAGGCGAAGGTTTCGCTCGATCATTTGCTGGCGCGCCGCGAAGTCGCCAGCCCGTGCGCGCTGCGCGGTCGCAAACTCCTGCTCGGGCGTGAGCAATGGTGCTCGACGAATCTCACGCAGGTAGGTCTGCAGCGTATTTGACGGGTCGGCGTCGCCCGCCGTGATGTCCTGCGATGCCGCGACGGATTCCTCGTGGACATGCGCCGCAAGGCCGCTCACTTCTTCGCCGCTGAGCAGACCGGCATCCTGCGGCGTGCGCTCCGGCATGGCGGTGCTGTCCCGCGCTAACGTGGCGGCAGGAGCCGCGCCGGGTCGATCGGCTTGCCGAGCTTGCGCAACTCGAAGTGCAACTGCGCCCGATCGGCGTCGCTCGATCCCATCTCAGCAATCTTCTGACCGCGACGGACCACCTGGTCTTCCTTGACCAACAAGGTCTGGTTGTGCGCGTAGGCTGTCAGGTAGGTGTTGTTGTGCTTGACGATCACGAGATTGCCGTAGCCGCGCAAACCTGATCCGGCGTAAACAACGCGCCCGTCAGCCGCGGCCAGGACCGGATCCCCCACCTTGCCGGCGAACAGCAGGCCCTTGGCCCGCACGTCGTCAAACGGTGTCGCCACCGCGGCCGCCGACGGCCAAGCCCACGCCACATCGTCATCGCTGTTGTCGCGGGCCGCCGCTGGAGCTGGCCCAGGGTTGGCCGGCGCCGCAGCCGACGCGGCCGCTGCAGTGGTTGTGGGCCGTGCCGGACTGTCCAAGGGACGGGTCTCGATCCGGGTCGAGGGTACTGCACGAACCGCGGTCGCGGCAGGATCGGAACCCGGCGGCACGACACGCAGCACCTGACCGACTTCCAGCGCGTTGGGGTTGTCAAGATTGTTCCAGCGGGCGATGTCGCGCCAGTTCTGGCCACTCTCGAGGCCAATGCGGATCATCGTGTCCCCGGGCTTGACGCTATAGAAGCCGGGCTTGCCAGCGCTGTCTGCGGAGGCCGGCGCCTTGGCCGCGTCGGCCGAACCCACCGCTGCGGCCGGAGCCGTCGGCAGGACCGGTGTACCGACGGCCACACCCACCGGTCGCCCACCCCGGTCTTCGACCGGCGCCTTGTTGGGTGGGGACGCGCAAGCGCCAACCAACGCGACGACAGCCCCGAGGAAGGCGGTAGCCGGCGTGCGTGCGACGGCAGGAGTGTTCAGCGGCCCGATTTTCATGCAGTGCCCGATCTTAACGGCACGAAGTGCACGGCTTCATGGGTTCGCCGCGACCAGCCATGCTCGTTTCGGTCAATCACGAGCAACACCTGGCCGGGCTCCGAATCCCCGCGCGTGGGAGCGATCAGGCGGCCGCCGACCGCCATCTGATCGAGCCATGCAGTTGGCACGTCATCGCCCCCCGCCGCGCAAATGATCGCATCGTAGGGCGCGTTGGGCGGATGGCCAAACTGGCCGTCCGCGTAGACCAATCGCAAGTTGTCACGCCGCAGGGGCGCCAGATTGTCGCGCGCGCGGTCATAAAGTTGCCGCAGACGTTCAATCGAGACGACGTTGCGCGCCATCAGCGACAGCACCGCAGCCTGATAGCCACAACCGGTACCGATCTCTAGCACGCGGCCGAGGCTGCCATTGAGAGCGGCCTCGCGGCCCTCGAAGAGCAAGGCCAGCATGCGCACGATCACCGATGGCTTGGAAATCGTCTGGCCCAGCCCGATCGGCAGTGCGGTGTCCTCATAGGCTTGCGCCGCCAGCGCGCTGTCGACGAACCGGTGCCGCGGCACGCTGCAGAGTGCCGCGAGCGCCGGCTCGCACACGGCTCCATTGGTGCGCAGGCGCTGGACCATGCGCAAGCGGACTGCCTGTGAGTCCAAGCCCAGGCCCAGCGCCGCATGGGCTCGCGCGGCGGGCTCGGTTGCGTCCCGAAGCGGCGTCAGCGCCTTCGAAGCGGGCTGCGGCTTGTGCATCCGGTCCGTGCTCGGCGACGCACCGCCGAGGCGATCCAGGACGAGCGGAAATCGGCGCTCAGGCAAGGTCAGCTCGCAGCACGTAGTCCCAAGGCGCTCCGCCACGCACCCATGGACGCGTGATCGGTCAGGTCCACCTGTAGCGGCGTGATCGACACGCAGCCATTGCTGGTGGCGTGGAAGTCAGTGCCCTCGCCGGCCTCGCGTGCATCGCCGGCCGGCCCGATCCAGTAGATCGTCTCGCCACGTGGGCTGGTCTGCCGAATCATGGGCTCGCTGGCATGGCGGCGACCGAGACGGGTCACGAGTCGAGGCAAGCGCACGGCGTCAGCACGATTGGGAATGTTGACATTGAGCAGCCATGGCCGCTGACCCTGCGGCTGAGCCAGAACCTGCTCGACCACAGAGCGCGCAAGTTGTGCCGCTGCGTCAAGGTGGCCCCAGCCTTTGTCGACCTGCGAGAAAGCAATCGCCGGAAT
>JANOPR010000636.1:0-7941 GCA_031421955.1 Burkholderiales bacterium | reverse complement strand
GACCGGTCACGTTCCCGAATTCGGCGGTCACGATGCCGAAACGGTCGGTCACGATGGTCCGAAATACGCACCGCAGCGCGTGGAGACATTGCTCACCCGTCTGCCGACTGGGTTGAACATCGTCGCCGTCAATGCCCTTGACGCCGCGGTGGCAACCCATCTTGCGCCTTGGCTTGCCGCCGGGCAGACGCTGGTCATGCTGGGTTCGAGCGGTGCAGGCAAGTCGACCTTGACGAACACCTTGCTCGGCGCTGCCATCCAGGACACCGGTGGCGTGCGGCAGGGTGACGGGCGCGGTCGGCATACGACGACGGTGCGCTCGCTGCATCTGCTGCCTTCGGGCGCCTGCGTGATCGACACCCCGGGGGTGCGCACCCTTCGGCCCGCCACGGACGTCGCTGGCGCCGGTTTCGACGATGTCAGGGAACTGGCGCGGCAGTGCCGCTTTCGAGACTGCGGCCACCAGGGCGAGCCCGGCTGTGCGGTGCGTGAGGGTGTGCAGGCCGATCGCCTGGCCAACTTCCACAAGCTCGAGCGTGAGTACAGGCGCGACACGCTGACCGCGCTTGAGCGACGCGAACAGCTCAATCTGTGGAAGGTCAGAGGCCGCGCCTCACGGGTCCGGATGCGAGCAAAGCAGGGCCGCTGATACGGCCACAGTTCCGATCAGGTCTGCGCCAGCAGTTCCTCGACCAGCACATGCAGCTCCGCGAAGGCGGGCGCTCCCACGTATCTCTTGACGAGTCGGCCGCGCTTGTCGATCAGGAATGTCGTCGGCGTGAGTTCCACGTCGCCGAAGCGTTTGGCAATTTCGCCCGTGTTGTCGATGGCCACGCCGAAGGGCAATTGCCGCGACTGTGCGAAGTGGGCTACTCTGGCGGGCGCGTCATAGCGCATCGCCACGGCCAGGGTTTCATAGCCTCGGCCCTTGAACTTGTCATGCGTGGCGGTGATCAGGGGCATTTCGGCCACGCAAACCGTGCAACTTGTGGCCCAGAAGTTGACCAGGATCACCTTGCCGCGAAGCGAAGCGAGATTGCCATGATGCCCGTCCAGCAGCGTGTACGACACTGCAGGCGCGGCCGCGGCGGTCATGCCCGTGCGCCAGGTCAGCGCCGCCGCGGCCAGCACGACGGCTGCAGCCGCGGCGATGAACACAGGGCGGGCGAACTTCATGGAGACCTCTCGAATGCGACGCAGACAGTTTACGGCCACGATCTTCACCGGACCGGCGTTCGGCTTGTCCAGCGCAGCGTCTGCCTTCGTGCTCAGCGAGGGCGATGCGGCTGGTGGTGTTCGTGCCGCGCTCTCGCGCGGCGCCAACAGCGCGGTGAGCTTGCTCGGGCGCAAAGATGGCTTTCTCGGCAATCCGAGCGTGCGCATCGAACTGCCAAAATTCCTGAACGACGCCGCCAAGCTGTTGAAGTTCACGGGCCAGGGTAAGCGGGTCGAGGATCTCGTGACCGCGATGAACCGCGCTGCTGAGGCCGCCGTGCCAGAGGCCAAGGCACTGCTCGTCGATGCCGTGAAATCGATGTCGGTCGAAGATGCCTTGCAGATCGTGCGCGGCGGGGAAACCGCCATGACCCAATTTTTCAGCAACAAGACGCGCGAGGCGATCGGCCAAAAGTTCCTGCCGATCGTCAGCCGTGCGACCGAGAAGTTGGCCCTGGCACATAAGTACGACGCTGTCGCTGGCAAGGCCGCCGGCCTGGGCCTGCTGAACAAGGACGAGGCTGACCTGAAAGGCTACGTGACCGGCAAGGCACTTGACGGTCTGTACTTCATGATCGGCGAAGAGGAGAAGAAGATCCGCCGCGATCCAGTGGCCACCGGCAGCGCGATCCTGAAGAAGGTCTTCGGGGGCTGATCAGACGACACCACGTTCGCGCAGGCGCGCGCACTCGGCGGCGTTCAGACCGAGCTCGGCCAACACCTCCTCGGTGTGCTGCCCGAGCAGCGGCGGTGCATGCCGTAACTGCACCGGCGTGGCGGACAATTTCATCGGGCTCGCGACCAGCCGCAAGCTGTCGGTCAACGGGTGCGGCACGGGCAGTGCCATCTCGCGTGCCACGACCTGCGGGTCGGCAAACACTTCAGCCAGGTTGTTGATCGGGCCGCAGGGCACCTTGGCCTGCTCGAGCGCGGTGAGCCATTGCTGCTTGCTGCGCGAGCGAAATACCGTGGCCAGCAGGGGCACCAGCAGTTCGCGGTGCCGCACGCGGTCGGCATTGCGCACGAAGCGCGTGTCGCCTGCCAACTCGTGGCAATCCGCGACTTCGCAAAAGCGCACGAACTGGGCGTCGTTGCCGACTGCCAGGATCACGTGTCCGTCAGAGGCCTCAAAGACCTGGTAGGGCACGATGTTCTGATGGGCATTGCCGGCCCGTCGCGGCGCCTCGCCCGTGACCTGGTAGTTGGCCCCCAGGTTGGCCAGCATCGCGACCTGCGTGTCCAGCAGAGCCATGTCGATGTGCTGGCCCTGGCCGGTGGCGTCACGGTGGCGCAGTGCGGCCAGGATCGCCACAGTTGCATACATGCCCGTGAACAAGTCGGCGACGGCAACACCGACCTTCTGCGGGCCGCCGCCGGGCCGGTCGTCGCGTTCACCGGTCACGCTCATCAGTCCACCCAGTCCCTGGATTGCGTAGTCGTATCCGGCGCGGTCGCGGTAGGGGCCGGTTTGGCCAAAGCCCGTGATCGAGCAGTACACCAGGCGCGGCAATTCGGCCAGCAAAGTGGGCGCATCCAGGCCGTAGCGCGCCATGTCACCGACCTTGAAGTTCTCGACCAGTACATCGGCGTTGGCCGCCAGCCTGCGGATCAGCGCCTGCCCCTGGGCTTGCGCCAGATCAATCGTGATGGATCGCTTGTTGCGGTTGCAGCCAAGGTAATACGCGGCCTCGGCGGTGTCGCGGCCGTCTCGGTCTTGCAGGAACGGGGGGCCCCAGCCACGCGTGTCGTCGCCACCAGGGTGGCCTTTGGTACGGGGGCGCTCAACCTTGATCACGTCGGCACCCAGGTCGGCCAGGGTCTGGGTGCACCACGGCCCGGCCAGCACGCGCGACAGATCAAGCACGCGGACGCCAGCCAGCGCACCAGCGGGAAGGTGGGACGAGGAACTCATGCGCCGATCGTACCCGCGCCGCCTGGATAATCGAATCCATGAAAGCATGCGCGGTCGCTGCAGGGCTGGTCTTGGCCTGCGTCACGGCGGCTTGTGCGCCGGCGCTCGACTGGCGAGAGGTCCGTCCGGCGTCCTCCGGCCTGGTGGCCCTGTTCCCCTGCAAGCCCTCTGGCAACGCCCGCCAACTGAGGCTGGTGGGCGCAACGGTCGAGATGACGCTGTACTCGTGCACCGCCGCAGGCACGACGTACGCCGTGGCGTTTGCCGACGTCGGGCAGCCGCATCTCGTCGGCCGAGCGCTTGAAGAGCTCGCTACGGCGGCGGCGCGCAACATCGGCGCCAGCGCCGCGCACGCGACCACGCCCCTGCGCATTGGAGGCATGACGCCGAACCCGCATGCAGGTCGCAGCGCACTGGTGGGTCATCTCGGCGACGGCAGGCGTGTCGAGGAGCAAGTGGCGGTGTTCTCGCGCGGCCTGCGTGTATTCCAGGCCACCGTGGTCGGTGCGCAGCTGGACAGCGACGCTGTCGAGACGTTTTTCGGCGCGTTGCGCTTGCCGGCATGAGCGTCGCCGTGCCGCCATTGGCGACGACTGCGGGCGCAGCGCGGGGTGCCGTGGTGATGTTTGCTGCCTTCGCCTTTGCGTACTTCTTTTCGGCGCTGCTCAGGGCCGTCACGGCGACATTGGCCCCTGCGTTCAGTGCAGAGCTCGGCTTGTCGGCTGGTGACCTTGGACTGCTGGCGGGGGCCTATTTCCTCGGCTTCGCATTGATGCAATTGCCGCTGGGGCGCGCGCTCGATCGTTATGGCCCGCGCAGCGTGCTGCTGGTTTTTCTGTCATTGGCGGTGCTTGCGTGCGCGGCGTTCGCATTGGCCCGTGACTTGACATCATTGCTGATCGCGCGCGCCCTGATTGGTGTTGGCGTATCGGCCTGCCTGATGGCGCCGCTGACCGCTTACCGACGCCACTATGGCGTACCCGCGCAGATGCGCGCCAACTCCTGGATGCTCATGACCGGCTCGCTGGGCATGCTGGCTTCGACCTTGCCCGTACAGTGGCTGCTGCCGACGGTGGGTTGGCGGGGGCTGTTCTGGTGGGTGGCCGCGCTGCTGATGTTGGCAACCGTCGTGATCGCATTGGCCGTGCCGCGTGACCGATCGACAGCGACGGCGGATGCTGCGCCCGCGCTCAGCTACCGGGAGATTTTTCGCCACCGCTACTTCGTGCGCCTGGCGCCGATGGCGTTCTTCGTCTACGGGGGACTGCTCGCCGTGCAGTCGCTATGGGCCGGGCCCTGGTTGACCGCCGTGGCGGGCCACTCTGCGGCCGAGGCGGCCGGGGGCTTGTTCGTGATCAACCTTTCGATGCTGGTCACGTTCTTTGCGTGGGGCATTGCGATGCCGCATGTGACGCGCCGCGGCTGGGCGGTCGATCGCCTGATAGCGCTGGGCGTGCCACTTTCGCTGCTCCTGCTTGTCGGTGCGGTCGCATTGGGGCCGCGGATCGGTGCAGCGTGGTGGGCGATGTGGTGCGTGTCGTGCACGTTCATTTCACTCAGCCAACCCGCCGTCGCTCAGGCCTTCCCGGCTGCTGCTGCGGGGCGGGCTCTGTCCGCATTCAATCTGGTGATCTTCCTTGGGGTCTTCTGCGTGCAATGGGGCATTGGCCTGGCCATTGACGAGTTGTCCAAGCTTGGGTGGGCGCAGGCGAATGCGTTCCAGGCAGCGTTCGGTCTGTTCGCTTTGGCCAGTGCCCTTTCCTACGCCTGGTTCATCTGGCGCGGAAGGGCGCGCGGTCCGGCGGGATAATCAACCTCGCCCGCTCCAAGGCACAAGACGCTCAAAGACTCAAGATGCCCGGTCTGCTCGTCATCGCTCACGCGCCGCTAGCTTCTGCACTGCGGTCGGTGGCTGAACATGTGTATCCGGAATGTGCGGTGTCACTCTCGGTACTCGACGTCACGGCAGCGATGCCGATCGAGGAAGTCGAGGCCAAAGCCGCGCGGTTGCTCGCAGACCTGGGTGCTGGCGAAGCGCTGATACTGACTGACGTGTTCGGCGCCACGCCCTGCAACGTCGCGCAGAGGTTGGCCGATGGTGTGCGCATCAAGGTCGTCACCGGCGTCAGCGTGCCGATGCTTTGGCGCGCACTGGGCTACGCAGACGAGCCGCTGGACAGTCTGGTCGCCCGGGCGCTGGCTGGCGCAATGCAAGGCACGATGCAGGTTGATTCGACCCGGCCACATGATCAGTCACGCGACCCGACCAAAACCGATGCAGCAATCCGTCGTCAAGATCAGCAATAAGCTCGGGCTTCACGCTCGCGCATCCGCAAAGCTGACCAAGCTGGCCGGCAGCTTCACCTGCGATGTCCACATGAGCCGCAACGGTCGGCGCATCAACGCCAAGAGCATCATGGGTGTGATGATGTTGGCGGCCGGCGTGGGCAGCGAAGTCGTGGTTGAGACCGAGGGCGTTGATGAGGCGCAGGCGCTGACGGCCATCGTCGAGTTGATCGACAACCGGTTCGGCGAAGCTCAGTAGGCGCCGAGCGACGTTGCCGCCGCCTGGCGCTGCTACATTCGATCGCATGAGCATCCAGGTCTTCGGGCTGGCCATTTCCCGTGGTGTCGCCATCGGTCGCGCAGTGCTGGTCGCTTCGGGCCGCGTCGACGTCGCGCACTACTTCATTGCTTCCGATCAAGTCGAGGCAGAGATTGGCCGCCTGCTCAATGCGCGCGATATCGTCGCCGCTGAGTTCATCGCCCTCCAGCGCGACATGCGGGCCGACGCACCCGCGGAGCTCTCTGCGCTTATCGATGTCCACCTGATGCTGGCGCGCGATGAGTCGCTCACCGGCGCTGCCGGCCATTGGGTGCGCGACCGTCACTACAACGCCGAGTGGGCGTTGTCGGCCCAACTCGAAGTGCTGGCGCGCCACTTTGACGAGATGGAGGATGACTACCTGCGGGAGCGCAAGACCGACCTCGAACAGGTGACTGAGCGAATTTTGGCTGCGCTGACGCGCAGTGCGTCTAATGGCCAACCAATCGCCACTCACGGTCCGCGTGACTTCGGCGGAGAAGAACCCTTGGTACTTGTTGCGAGCGACATCGCACCAGCGGACATGCTGCATTTCAAGCGCAGTGTCTTCACGGGATTCGTAACGGACGTTGGCGGCAGAACCTCCCACACTGCCATCGTCGCGCGCAGCATGGACATTCCGGCGGTCGTTGGCGCGCGCGAGGCCAGCCGTCTGATTCGGCAAGACGACTGGGTCGTGATTGACGGCGACTGCGGTGTTGTGATTGTGAACCCGCCCCCGATCGTTCTTGAGGAGTACCGGTTCCGCCAGCGTCAGCATGAGCTCGAACGGGCGCGGCTCAATCGGCTTCGCCACACGCCGGCGATCACGCTCGATGGCGAGGCCGTCGACCTGCTCGCAAATATCGAAATGCCGGACGACGCGGTTGCCGCGGTTGCTGCTGGCGCGGTCGGTGTTGGCCTGTTCCGTAGCGAGTTTCTGTTCATGAACCGCGGGCATGACCTGCCGGGCGAGGATGAGCAGTTCGAGGCCTATCGAGCCGCGGTTCTGTCTATGAATGGGTTGCCCGTAACAATCCGAACTGTCGACATCGGGGCCGACAAGGCGTTGGACCGCCTGACGATTCACGAGTTGCGTCACGAGCACACGCTCAATCCTGCGCTGGGACTCCGCGCCATCCGTTGGAGCCTTGCCGAGCCATCGATGTTTCGGCTACAGCTGCGGGCCATTCTGCGGGCCAGCGCGTATGGCAAGGTCAAGCTGCTGATACCGATGGTCGCGCAGCTGAGCGAGGCTCGAAAGACTCTGGAGGCGCTTGCGCGCGCGAAGCAGCAGCTGCGCGACGCGGGTCGCGCCTTCGACGACATCGAAGTCGGTGCCATGATCGAGGTGCCGGCCGCCGCACTGATGCTTGACAGCTTGCTGCGCTACTTCGACTTTGTCTCGATCGGCACCAATGACCTCATCCAGTACACGCTGGCTATTGATCGGGCCGATGAGCATGTCGCACATTTGTACGACCCCTGGCATCCCGCGGTCATTGCGCTCATTGCGGGAACCATCGCAAAGGCCCGTGATGGCGGCAAAGAGGTCAGTGTCTGCGGGGAGATGGCGGGAGACCCTGCTTTCACTGCGCTGCTCCTGGCTATGGGCTTGCGGAGCTTTTCGATGCACCCGCGGCAGATTGCGGCAGTCAAGCAGGCGGTATTGCGCGCCGACACCTTGAGGTTGAGTGCTGCTTTGCCTCCTGTCCTTGCCGCGGACGATCCGCAGGCCGCCGCCGCGAGCGCATTCGGAATCCGTCCTGCCTAGTCGAGCTCCCCTACATTTTTCTGGCGTCGGGCAAAAACGATGCTATAGTCATGGGCTTCGCAGTTCACAGCGCACACAACGGTCAACCCGCCAAGTGCCGCAGACTCGGGGGAAGAGGGGAAGCCAAGTGCTTGACAGGGATTTGCAAAACATCGCATAATCCCATCTCTTCGCTGAACGAAAGTCAGCCACGCACGAAGTGCGACGTTCTTTAACAAGATACAGCCGATAAGCGTGGGCGTTTGAAGGCGAGTGCCAGAGGCTTGCGAGTAATCGCAAGACTCAGGTCTCATGACCTTAAACGCTCATGGAAACTGAAGTGAAGTTCACTTCGATTCCTAAGAGCAAATCAAGATCGAACTGAAGAGTTTGATCCTGGCTCAGATTGAACGCTGGCGGCATGCCTTACACATGCAAGTCGAACGGTAACGCGGGGCAACCTGGCGACGAGTGGCG
>JANOPR010000635.1:0-3812 GCA_031421955.1 Burkholderiales bacterium | reverse complement strand
GGATGGCGAGCGCCGCACCGTAGTCGAACCACACGATCGCTTCGCCATTCAGGTTGCGCCCGGGCTGCGAATCGAAACGGCCAGCAGGGGTGGTGCGGTCGCCCACCGGAATGCGCCTCACATCGCCGTCGGCCACACCGGGTGCCGAGTGGTCGCCAGGCGCTTGGCCCAGCAGCGCTGGGGCGGCACCAAGGAGCCGGCCCTCGGCGTCGAAGACAAACAAGCGTGCCGATTTTTTGTCGACCACGGCAAAGGGAAGGCACTGGTTGTCGCCGCTGTCGAGCGCCCATTGGGCAAGGTAGCGTGCGTCGGGCGTGAGCGCCGGAGCGCGCTCGGCAAGGCGTGGCGTGGCGGGGGCCTCCAGCGTGGCGGCGCGGCCCACCATGGGCGCCAGCATTGCGCACACCATTGCCAGCCCAACTCGGGCTTGTTGACCCAAACGCATCGTGAACCCCGCTAACGCCGGGCGCACCTGCACCTTGGCATCTCACCAGCGAATGCTAAGGAGAAGGCATGGCTGCGGTCCGCCAAGAATCGTTAGCAAAGGCACGCAACCAATTGATGCTTGCGGCGTGTCGCGAGACTGGCCAAGGAGAAAGTTGTGACAACCACCCACGATTACATGTCGGAACAACCTTTACGCAGCCACTTCGATTCGCCAGCAGACAGCAACGGGCCCGCGCGGCCCGTTCTGCTTGGGTCCTCTTGTCGGCGCAGACCGACACACAGCCGGCCTCACCGCCGATGTCCGCCGCGCGCCTGCGCGGTAATGTCCAGTGTCACAACCGCCCAAAGGAAGACCCGATGAAAAAAGGCCCAGTCGACCCCGCGCTGCAGGGCGAAGGCAATTACTTCGCAGCCCGGCGCCACCGCGCGTCGGTGGAGAAGTTCGTGCAGTCCGGCAAGGTGCAGCCAGCCGCCGATGCGGCTGCGCCGCACAATGCCGGCGAGGCCCGTGCACTGCTGGATGCCGAAAAGGCGGGCCGGGCGCCGGCTCGCAAGTAATGGCCGCGCGCGGCCGGTTCAGCCCATGCGCGTGACGCGGCTGCCGAGCTTGCCGATCGAGCGCGCGAGCTGGCCTTTGGCCTCGCGCACGGCGCCCGCCGCGGCGCCCCGGCCAGCCGACTCGAAGGTGTCGACGATGCCGCTGAGGGCGCTCTCGAGCTCGGCCGTGAGAACGTGATCGCCGAGCCCGGACAGCATGCGCAGGACGATGTCTTCGGCGCGCTGCTGCCATTGCGGCGGCAGCCGGTCGAACACGATCTCGAAACTGCGCAGGATCTCGGCGCAGCTCTGGTGCTGGAGCGACTCCGAGGCTGCGACGGCGAGCGACTCGAACGCGTTCAGCAGCTTGGGCATGACGTCATCGACATAGACGATTGACACACCAGCCGCCTCGGGCTGCGGCGCCGGCGTTTCGTCGGGCGCAGCCGCCCAGCGCGCCAGGATGTCGCGCAGGCTGTAGATCGTGAGCACGCCCGCATCGGGGTCTGACTGCGCGGTCGATATCGACGTCCAGCCGATGGTCTCGAGTTCCTCGACGGCGTCGAGCGGGTCGCAGGTGATGTCGCGCTTGTCTTCGCGATGGATCGACACTTCCAGCACGTCGGCAACGCGGCGCGCGTCGGCCGGTGCGCGTGCGTGCACGTCGGCCAACCGCTGGCCGAAGACCACATAGGTGCCCAGCGTCACACGAAGGACGACTTCGACCTCGGCGGTGCCGCCCGCGGCCGCCGCGCGGATGGCATCGACATCGATGCGGGTGACGAAACCGTGCGCCAGCGCGTCGACCGGCGTGCAGGCCAATGACTCCAGGGTTGGCGTGCGCCGGGTGGCGCGCAACAGGTCGGCGTGGACCTTGCGCGCCATCAGCGCATGGTTGTGGATGGCTTCGATGATGACCACCGGGCGCATCTGGTTGACCGTCGTGTAAAACAGCAACAGCAGCAGGCACAGCGCCAGCACCGCCCCGAGCAGCGCGACGGTTCCACCCAAGACCGGAATCAACGGCCCGACTGAAGCCAATGTAATGAGCGAGTACAGGCACAAGCCGACGAAGACCCCGAAGTAGGCCTGGTTGTGCCATGTGCGCAGGAACTGGTCATACACCTGGTGGGTAAGCGAGCCGGCGGATTGCTGCAGGGCGATGAGCAACAGCGAGACCGTGATCGACGTGATCGTGATCATGCCCGCGGCAATCGTCGCCAGCAGTTGGCCCGACGCCGCGGCATCGGCGAACACATAGCTTCGCATCAGTTCGCGCAGCGGCACCAGCCACTGCACGTCGCCACGGTCGAGCGCGAACGTGACCATGCTGAGCAGCAGGAAGCCGGCAATGATCAGGCTGGGCAAAAGCAGGAACTCGGCGAATGCGCGGCGCAGGGCGTCCCATCGCTTGAGCGCACGACGGTTGCGACTGTGGTGCTGCTTGTCGGTCATTCAGTGCAGGGTCAAGAGATAGGCCGCCATTTCCTCGGCGTGCTCGGGTGTCACACCGAGGTCCGGCATTGCGCTCTTCGGGTCGATGCGCTGCGGATGGCGAATCCAGGCGACCAGATTTTCGCGGGTATTGTCAACGCGGCCGGCGATCAGTTGGCGGCTGGCGAAGCCGGCCAGCGGCGGCCCCACCTGGGGCTGCGAGCCCGTGACACCGGGGATCGCGTGGCAGGCGTGGCAGCCATACATGCGCAACGCCAGAGCTCCGGTCCTGGTGTTGGGCCGATCGACGCCAATCGCCGTGGCACTGGCCGGGGCCGCAGCCTCGCAGCGCTGGTCGCGCACTTGCGTCATCAGGTCGGCGTAGGCGCTCGGCGTGACCTCCGGCAGCAGCCTCACCAGGGCCACCACCGACCACAGATCGGACTCGCTCAGGTGGTATTGCCAGGCCGGCATGCCGCTCATCTTGATGCCATGGCGCGTGATCCAGTACAGCTCGCGCGCGTGCCAGCTGCGCGCGGCACCGATCAGCGAGCCCGGTACCGGCTGCATCGCCATGCCGATCACCTGGCTCGGCACACCCGGCCCGCCGTGGCACTGCACGCAACTGTCGCGGTAACACGCCGCACCCCGGCGGATGCGCTCGGCGCTGTCGTACGACGGCGGCACGACGATGGCGGCGGCCCGGCGCTGGACCGAGTGGCGCATCGTGACCTCGAGCACGGCATAGACCGGTTGGACGTGCTGGGCGGTGGCTGAAATGTCGTACAGGCCCGCCCAGACGACCACCGCGCCCAGCAGGGCGCCCAGCGCGGCCAACGCCGCGAGCGTCCATCCAACCGGCTTCCAGACTTTCATGGCCAACCCTGCCGAGGGTAACGCGTTCGGGACGGGTTCTTGATACCCTCAGGGCGGTGTGGCGGGAAATCAGGCGGGTGTTGTGTCGAAGCTGACGCTGTCGGTCTTGGTCTCGGGCCTGCTGTGCGCGGGTTGCGGTGCCGCGCAGGAGGCTTCGGTCACGCGCGGCCAGCGTCTGCTGGCCCAATACCAATGCGGCGGCTGCCACACGATTGCGGGCGTGCCGGCATCCACCGGCCGGCTCGGGCCGTCGCTCGACAAGTTCGGCCTGCGCAGCTACATCTCCGGCCAGATTCCGAACCGGCCCGAGACCCTCGCCCGTTGGATCGCCGAGCCCGCGGCGCTGATTCCCGGCACGTTGATGCCCGACATGGGAGCCTCCGCTGAGGATGCGCGCGACATGGCCGCATATCTGAGCGCGCTCAGGTGAATCGGGTGTGACCGCCTTGCAAGCCGCGGACGCCGTGAACGCTTCGATGCTCTGGCCCGCGGGCCCGGCCGCGCAATCGATCGCCACG
>JANOPR010000634.1:0-5121 GCA_031421955.1 Burkholderiales bacterium | reverse complement strand
CCAGCAGCGCATCGCATTTCTCGGCCGCAACCTTGTAGTCGGCGTCGCGCTTGTCCTTCGCCGCGTCGATCTTGGATTCGGTGATCTGCTTGCCCATCTTGGCGTCGGCCAGGGCCTTGACCTCGACCGCCTTGGCCTGCTTGACGCAAACGTCCTTGTCGTTGCCCTTCATGTCGTCGCACTTTTCCTTGGCCACCGCGTAGGTGGATTCGGCCTTGGCGACCAGGATCTTGCCCTGGTCCTTGGGCTTGCCGGTGTAGCCGAACTCGAGCTCGGCGAGGGCGACCTTCTGCTTGGCCTTGGCTTCTTCGACGCAGATGTCCTTGGCGTTGGCAGACATCGGGCCACAGGCGGCCTTGGCGGCCTTGTAGTCAGCGCTGATGCGCGTCTTGGCCGCCGTGTAGTCGGGCTTGGCCATGGTGGCGGCGTGCGCCAGCGGCAACGCAAACAGGGCCGCAACGATGAGCGAGCGCTTGAGCGCAAGGGTGTTGTTCATGACATTCCTTCGGGTGGGTCGGTGGGTAAACGTCGGAGCGGAACGAGTATCGACAGCCGCGGACAGGGCGCAAAGCGGACAGTGCCGCCGCATGCGGTAGGCGCCGTCCTACGCCGGCGCCCTTGTCGAGATGCCGATGCCCGCGCAGGTGGGTCAGCAGGCCGACGAACTCGTCGCCGCCCAGGCGGCTCAACAGGTCTGCAGGCGGCTCGCGCTGCAGCGGCTGTCGGCCATCTCGGCGCGCGCGACCTGCAGCACCGCGTTGGGATCGCTGGCGATCAGATCAAGCGGCGCGCCGCCGGCCAGCGCCGGGTGCGGCCACGCGAACCAATCCGCCAAGGCCCAGCCATCGCAGGCCGCGCCCAACTCGGCAAGCACCGCCCGCAAGGCCGGGTCGGGCACACGGTCCGCGCCCTTGAACTGGAACCAGGGCAGCCACGTTTGCTGCTGCCACTCGAAGCTGATCACGCTGCGCTCGACGATCCAGCGTGCCAGCGTGGCCACACCGGCGTGGCCGCAGCCCTCGAGCAGGGTCACGACGTCATCGACGCGCGCCAGCCCGCCGCTGCTGCGGTAGGCGCCGAGCATGGCGACGAAGGCGTCGTCGGCCTCGGCCTGGAACGCGCGCGCGTGCGCACGAGGCGCGAGGTCCCTGCCCTGCGGGGCCGACCGGCCGCGCAGCGCGGGCGCGGGCGCGGGATCCGAGACGAGGGCTGTTTGCATCGTGTCCTCTCAACTGAAAGGCTTGCGGGGCGTGGCTTGCACACGGTACGCATGGCGCGCCGGGCCGTCGGTGCGACAGCCCACACAGCGCTGCGCAGGCTGTGTGCCATCCCGCACAAGCGCCCCCGGCGCCACTGAGTGCGTTGTGCCGGGTTGGACCGACTCAACCAAAGAACAGGTAGGCGATCACGAGAACAATGGTCGGAACACCGAGTACCCAACCGATCAAATACTTGCCCATGGCGCGCTCCAGCAGTTGTGAGCCCTGAGCGTAGGTCGATCACGCAGGCACGTCGCGCAGACGAGACCCTGAGCTGGCGTAGGACGACTGCGCAACGGCGCGCCGGCCCGTGCAGCCGGCATCACTTGGCGCCTTCGACCTTGTGGTCTTCTCGCTTGGCTGCGGCCAGGGCCTCGGGCTCGAGCTCTTCGGCCCCGAGGTTCAGGCGGATGAAGATGCCCCACGCGGCCAGCAGCGCCGCGGCCATCAGGCCGATCGAGGCGGCGTAGGGCAGATTCGACGGGTCGTCGCGGCTGAAGCGAAACACCGCCACCAGCGCCTCGATCGACAGCGCCACCACCAACACGACCAGGAATCGCGACAGGAAACGGCGCACCCGCGACGGCGAGCTCATGTGCGAGGCGCGCTGGATTTCTTCTTCGACGATGGTCTGGCCGAGTTCGAGTGCGGCCACGGCGATGGTCAGCAGCGCGATGCAGTTGAGCAGGCCGTCGATGCGCGCTGCGGCGCCCCGGCCGGTGAAGGGCACGACGGCCTGGAACAGCTCGAAGCCGGCAAAGGCCAGCAGGGCGAACGCGCTGACGATGAACATCACGCTGATGACCATGTGGCCAGCGGGGAACAGCTTGAGCAGCAGTTTCATCATCGGTCAGGCATCGATGCGCTTGTGGCCGGGGCCGTTGTGGACGAGGGATTGCATGGTGGACTGCCTCTCAGTGCAGAAACTCGAAATCGATGAAGCCGCGCTCGACGTCGGTGGCGACGAGCCTGACCTCCACGCGCTGGCCGATGTCGAGCTCCGGCGCACGGCCGCTCAGCATGCCTTCGACCGGCGGCGAGAAGGTGCGCACCCAGGTGCTGTGCTCGTTGCGACCGGTGACGATGGCGTCGTAGCGCTGGCCGACATGCGATTCGAGCAGCAGCGCGGCCTCGCATTTGCGCAATTTGCGCTCGACCTTCTGCGCCGCGTCTTCCTGCTGGCTGCAATGCGCCGCCAGCGCGCCCAGCTCGGCCACGCTGTAGGGCGGCGCTCCGCCGCCCAGCACGGCCTTGAGCAGGCGCGACGTGATCAGGTCGGGGAAACGCCGGTTCGGTGCGGTGGAGTGCGTGTAGTCGCGCAGTGCCAGGCCGAAGTGGCCGATCGGTGCGGCACCGGGCTGTTCAACGACGTATTCACCCGAGCCCATCAGCTTGACGATGACCAGCGACAGGTCGGGGAAGCGCAGCGGATCGGCCGCTCTGCGCTTGGCCAGAAAGAGTTCGAGTGCGCGCGCATCCGGCGCGTTCGGCAAGGTCTGGCCGTACTTGCGCGCCTCGGCGACGATGCGCGCCCAGCGCTCGGGCGAGCGCACCACGCGGCGCAGCGAGGCGCCGCCATGCTCGGCCAGGAATCGCGCCGTGGCCTGGTTGGTGGCGATCATCAACTCTTCGATCAACTGGCGAGCACGGTTCTGCACCTGCTGGCGGATCTCGACCACGCGCTCGCCGTCATAGACCGCACGCGGCTGCAGGGTCTCGAACTCGAGCGCGCCCTCGGCGCGCCGGCGCGCGCGCAGGCGCTGCGCCACCTCGTCCTGCGTGCGCAGTTGCTGCTCCAGGCCCGGCACCGCAGCGGCCGCCGCAGGCAACGCGGCGCCATCCTCGATCCACGCCGACAGCGCGTCATAAGCCAGCTTGGCCTGGTTGTGCACCTGGGCGCGCTGCACCGTGGCCTGCGTCAGCGTGGCGTCGGCGGCGATGACCATCGTGGTGACGATGGCCAGGCGATCCTGCCCCGGATTCAGCGACGTGAGGTCGGTTGACAGGCGCTCGGGCAGCATCGGGAAGATGCGCGCCGATGTGTAGACGCTGGTGGTGTTGAAGCGCGCGTGATCGTCGATCGCCGAGCCTTTCCCGACCAGCACATCGACGTCGGCCACGGCCACGAAGACCTTGATGGCGCCGTCGGGCAGCAACTCGCAGGCCGTCAATTGGTCGAGGTCGCGCGAGTCGTCGTTGTCGATCGAGCACCAGGGCATGGACCTGAGGTCCGCGATGCGCGTGTCGGCATCGCGGCCGGGTCCGCTGATAGTTGCCAACTGCGCGGTCACGGTCGGTCCGAACTCAGGTTCGAGGCCACGCTCGGTCATCGTCTCGGTGGCGATGCGCACCAGGTCGGCGTGCCGGCGCTTCGGGGTTCGGTTCATGGGCAGGTCCTTGGCTGGCGGGGCAGACCGCACCGTGCCCGCAGCGACGCGGCGCGTCTGTTGGGCAGCGCACAGACGCCCTGCCCCATGGCGCCTAACTTGCAGCGCACATGAAAGGCCACGCCGCTGCCAGGATCGTCGCACACCCCTGGGCCTTCGCGCGGCAGACCCTGAAGGCGTTTCGCGCCAACCAGGGCCTGCTGTTGGCCGGCGCGGTGGCCTACTACGCACTGCTGTCACTGTTGCCGCTGATGATCCTGGCCGTGATCGCGCTGTCGCACGTGATCGACCGGCCCGAACTGCTCGCCACGCTCGGCCGCTACCTCGAGTGGCTGGTGCCGGGGCAATCCAGGGCCGTCGTCACCGAACTGGCCAACTTCCTGGTCCACCGCGAGCTGATCGGCTGGGTCTTGCTGGGCACGATGCTGTTCTTCAGCTCGCTGGCCTTCACGGTGCTAGAGAACGCGATGTCGGTGATCTTCCACCACCGTGTTGCCAAACGCCGGCGCCCGCTGCTGGTGTCGCTGTTGATCCCCTACGCCTACATTCTCTGTCTGGGCGTCGGGCTGTTATTGGTGACCCTGGTGGCCGGCGGCCTGCAGGCGCTGGGTGAGGAGCGCATCGTCTGGCTCGGGCGCACCTGGTCGCTCGACGGCGCATCGCGCGTGCTGCTGTACGTGCTCGGGCTGGTCGGCGAGGTCATCGTGCTGACCTCGATCTACCTGGTGATGCCGGTGGGCCGCCTGTCGCTGTCGCACGCGCTGCTCGGCGCCGTGACCGCGGCCGCGCTGTGGGAGGTCTCGCGCCATGCGCTGGTGTGGTACTTCGCCACGCTGTCGCAGATCGGCGTCGTCTATGGCTCGCTGACCACGGCGATCGCGGTCCTGCTCAGCCTGGAGCTGGCCGCGACCTTGCTGTTGCTCGGCGCCCAGGTGATCGCCGAGTACGAGCGCATCGGCTATGGCGCGCTCGAGGCCCCGGTGCAAGCGCTGACGACCGAGCCGCGCTGACAGCGCCGGTGCCACGGCGCAATGGCCCAGTCGCTGCCCAAGAGCGCGGCGACGGCGAGCGCAGACCTCTCGTGGCATCGCCCGCAGCGGCCCTCAGGCGCTGTAGCTGTACTGCGTTGCGCAAGGAACGTATTTGCGGCTATGTGCTTTAGCGCAATGAGGTCGCAAGATTTCGCCTGTATAAGCGAGATGCGAACGCCAGCATGTGTACGTTGGGCACGCAAGTGTTTTCAACGCTGGGCAAACCAAATGAAGATCATCTTCGCGGCCGATGGCAGCGAGTGCACCAAGAAGGCTTTGGCCTTCCTCGTCACGCACGAGAACCTGGCGGGTGCGCAGGACGAAGTGCTGGTGCTGAACGTACAGGCTCGCGTGCTGCTCGGTATGCGGCCGATCGTGAGCCCCGATGTCGTCAACGAGTACTACCGTGACGAGGCCAACAGGGTGCTGGATCCGATCAAGACG
>JANOPR010000633.1:0-5571 GCA_031421955.1 Burkholderiales bacterium | reverse complement strand
GGCCTTTGTTCAGTCCACTTTCGTCACGCGCACGCATACGCACGAATGAGGACGTGTTCAAGGCGCTCTTTCTTTGGTTACTTTCTTTCTGAGCCACCAGAAAGAAAGTGACTGCCCGCCGGGGCACTCCCGGCGCCGACGTGGCACGAGGACGCATCAAGTTCATGCGCGGCCACCCCGCATCAAAGACCGGTTCTCGATGTCGATGCGCAAAACGATCGCCAGCGAAATCAGGTTCATCAGGATCGCCGAGCCGCCGTAAGACATCAGCGGCAAGGTCAACCCCTTGGTCGGCAGCACGCCCAGGTTCACACCCATGTTGATGAAGGCCTGCGCGCCGATCCAGATGCCGATGCCTTGCGCCAAGAGGCCGGCGAAGACGCGGTCCAGCGCGACGGCCTGGCGGCCGATGTGGAAGATGCGGCGGGTCAGCCAGAAGAAGGCGGTGATGACGAGCAAAACGCCGATGAAGCCGAGTTCCTCGCCCACCACGGCGAGCAGGAAGTCGGTGTGCGCCTCGGGCAGGTAATGCAGCTTCTCGACCGAGGAGCCCAGGCCCTGGCCGAAGATCTCGCCGCGACCGAAGGCGATCAGCGAGTGCGTGAGCTGGTAGGCGCGGCCCTGGGCGTAGAGCGGGTTCCAGGGATCGAGGTAGGCAAAGATGCGCTCCGCACGCCAGGGGCTGAGCGCGATCATGAGCACGAAGGCCGCGACCAGCACCGCTGCGGCGAGCGCGAACATGCGGCCGTTGACGCCGCCCAGGAACAGGATGCCCAGGGCGATGGTGGCGATGACGAGGAACGCGCCCATGTCGGGCTCGGCCAGCAGCAGCACACCGATGAAGCCCAGCGCAACGGCCATCGGTGCCACGGCCTGGAAGAAGTTTTCGCGCGTTTCCATCTTGCGCACCATGTAGCTGGCGGCATAGAGCGCGATGCCGAGCTTGGCCAGCTCGCTGGGCTGGAAGTTCATCGGCCCCAGCGGGATCCAGCGCCGTGCGCCGTTGACGCCCTTGCCGAGCATGGGCATCAGCACCAGCACCAGCAGCACCAGCGCGACCACGAAGACCCAGGGCGCGTGCTTTTCCCAGAACGCGATCGGGATCTGCACCACGGCCAGCCCCGCAGCGAAGGCGATGCACAAGGACAGCGCATGCCGCGACAGGAAATGCGTGGGCGAGTAGCGCGCGAACTTCGGGTTGTCGGGCAGGGCCACCGACGCCGAATAGACCATCACCAGGCCCAGCAGCAGCAGCGCCATCACGACCCAGACCAGCGCCTGGTCAAAGCCGAGTGCGCGGCTCGGTTGCGCCGCGCTGGCGCCGACCCAGTCGCGGATCGGCACACGCTCGCCGCCGCTCTCCTGACCCGCAAAGCGCGCGCGCAACGCCGTCCACCACGCGGGTGCGGCCGGCAGCCACGTGCGCTGGGTATTGCTCACAGCACGGCTCCCTGCGCCTGGGCATGCTGCTGCACGGCGGCGACGAAGACCTCGGCGCGATGGCCGTAGTTGCGGTACATGTCCAGGCTGGAGCAGGCCGGGCTGAGCAGCACCGCGTCGCCCGCCTGCGCCTGCTCGAAGCACCAGGCCGTGGCCGCCTCGAGCGTGGCGTGCTGCTGCAGCGGCACACCGGTGTGCGCCAGCGCCGCTTCGATCGCCGCGGCGTCGCGGCCGATCAGCGCCACCGCACGCGCATGGCGCGCCACCGGCGCAGCCAGCGGCGCGAAGTCCTGGCCCTTGCCGTCGCCGCCGAGGATCAGGACCAGCTTGGCCGGTGCCTTGTCTGCGCCCAGACCCTCCAACGCAGCAACCGTGGCGCCGACATTGGTGCCCTTGCTGTCGTCGAAGGCCTCGACGCCACCGACCTGCGCAACGAACGAGACGCGGTGCGGCTCGCCGTGGTACTCGCGCAGCCCGTGCAGCATCGGCGCCAACGGACAGCCGATCGCCGTGGCCAGGGCCAGCGACGCCAGCGCGTTGGTCGCGTTGTGGCGACCACGGATGCGCAGCGCGTCGGCCGGCATCAGGCGCTGCAGATGAAGCTCATCGGGGTCGGCGACCCAGCCGCGCTTGCGCGAGCCCTCTTCCTCCTCCAGCGCGCGCACCAGCCAAACCATGCCGTTGTCCAGCAGCAGGCCAAAGTCGCCCGGGCGCTGCGGCGCGCCAACGCCAAAGCGCACGACGCTGCGCAGCGGCTCGCGCGACTTGCCCTTGGCCGGCGCGGCGGGCACAGGCAGCATGGCCTCGACCAGCGGGTCGTCGCGGTTGAGCACCATCACGCCCTGCGTGCCAAAGACGCGGGCCTTGGCCGCGGCATAGGCCTCGAGCGACCCATGCCAGTCGAGGTGGTCCTGCGTCAGGTTCAGCACCACGGCGGCGCTGGGCTCGAAGCCGCGCACCGCGTCGAGCTGGAAGCTCGACAGCTCGAGCACCCACACAGCCGGCAGCGGCGCGGGCTCGCCGTCGTCGGCCACCGCCGCCAGCGCCGTGGCCAGCGTGTCAAGCATCGTCGGCCCGATGTTGCCGGCCAGCGCCACGCGCTTGCCGCAGTGCTCGATCAGCAGCGCGGTCAATGCGGCGGTGGTGGTCTTGCCGTTGGTGCCGGTGATGGCGACCACGTTGGGCTGGTAGTCGCGCTGCTGCCGCAAGTCAGCCAGCGCACGGGCAAACAGATCGAGCTCACCCTGCACCGCGACGCCCTGCGCCCGCGCCGCCGCCAGCAGCGGCGCGATGCGCGCGTCGTGCGGCGCCAGGCCCGGGCTCTTCAATACGAGCTGCACGCCCTGCAGCGCATCGGCCTGCAGCGCGCCACCGAAGAGCACGGCCTGCGGTGCGGCCAATGCCAGCGCCGCGGCCTGCGGCGGCCGGGCGTCGGAGTCCGGCGCGCCTGGCGCCGGGTGGCGCGAATCCCACACGCGCACGCTCGCACCGTGGCTGGCGCACCAGGTGGCCATGGCCAGGCCGGACTCACCCAGGCCGAGCACGAGGACGTTGAGCGAGCGCAGATGGTTCATCGCAGTTTGAGACTCGCCAACCCGACCAGACACAGCAGCATCGTGATGATCCAGAAACGCACCACGACCTGGGTCTCGCGCCAGCCGGTTTCCTCGAAGTGGTGGTGCAGCGGCGCCATCTTGAACAGCCGCTCACCGGTGCCGGTCTTGCGCTTGGTCCACTTGAACCAGCCGACCTGCAGCATCACCGACAGCGCCTCGACGACGAAGATGCCGCCCATGATCGCGAGCACGATCTCCTGGCGCGTGATGACGGCGATGGTGCCCAGGGCGCCGCCCAGGGCGAGCGCGCCCACGTCGCCCATGAAGACCTGGGCCGGGTAGGCGTTGAACCAGAGGAAGGCCAGCCCGGCGCCGGCCATCGCGGCGCAGAAGATCAGCAATTCGCCCGCACCGGGGATGTGGGGGAACAGCAGGTACTTGCTGAAGACCGAGTTGCCGACCACGTAGGCAAAGACGCCCAGGGCCGAGCCGACCATCACCACCGGCATGATCGCCAGCCCGTCCAGGCCGTCGGTCAGGTTGACCGCGTTGCTCGAGCCGACGATGACGAGGTAGGTCAGGAAGATGAAGCCCCAGACGCCCAGCGGGTAGCTGATGGTCTTGAAGAACGGCACCAGCAGGTCGGCGTTGGGTGGCAACGGCGTCGAGAAGCCGCTCTCGATCCAGCGCATGAAGAGCTGGAAGACGCGCAGGTTCGAGCTCTCCGAGACCGCGAAGCACAGGTAGAAGGCGGCCACGAGGCCGATCACGGACTGCCAGAAGTATTTCTCGCGCGAGCGCATGCCCTCTGGGTTCTTGTGCACCACCTTGCGCCAGTCGTCGACCCAGCCGATGGTGCCGAAGCCGAACGTCACCAGCATCACGATCCAGACGAAGCGATTGCTCCAGTCGAACCAGAGCAGCGTCGAGACACCGATGCTGATCAGCACCAGCACGCCACCCATCGTCGGCGTGCCGGCCTTGGCGATATGCGCCTGCACGCCGTACTCGCGGATCGGCTGACCGATCTTGAGCTCGGCCAGGCGGCGGATCACCCAGGGGCCGAAGGCCAGACCGATCAGCAGCGCCGTCATCGCCGAGAGCACCGCGCGGAAGGTCAGGAACTGGATCACGCGCAGGAAACCGAGCTGTTCGGGGTACTGCGACAACAACCACTGGGACAGGCTGAGCAACATGTTCTTATTCGCCTTCCTGCAGGGCCTGCACCACGCGTTCCATGGCCATGAAGCGCGAGCCTTTGACGAGCAATGAGGCCGCTGCCGGCAAGCCGGCGCGGGCTGCGATCAGCGCCGGCACGGACTCGAAGTGCCGCGCGCCGCTGCCGAACGCATCGGCTGCAGCCGCACTCTGCGCACCGGCACACCACAGGTGCTCGATGCCGCGCTCGCGCGCATAGGCACCGACCTCGGCATGGAAGGCCGGGCCGCGATCGCCGACCTCGCCCATGTCGCCCAGCAGCAGCAGCCGCGGCGCGGGCATCGCCGCCAGCACCTCGATGGCCGCGCGCACCGAATCGGGGTTGGCGTTGTAGCTGTCGTCGACCAGCGCGACGCGCGCGCCGTGCAAGGTGGCCGCTTTCATCTGCGAGCGCCCCTTGACCGGCTCGAAAGCCTCCAGGCCGCGCTTGACCGCTTCGAGTGGCGCGCCCGCGGCCAACGCGCAGGCGGTGGCGGCCAGCGCGTTCTTGACGTTGTGCGCACCGGCCAGGCGCAGCGCCACCGAGACCGAGCCCGCGGGCGTGTGCAGCACCAGGGCCCAATGCGAATTCGTGTCGTTCTCGACCCACAGCGCATCGGTCGTGATGTCGGCCGCGCCCAGCATGGCAAACGTGAGTTGCGGGCGCGTGCCGGCGAGTTCGTGCCACAGCGGCGCATGGGCGTCGTCGGCCGGGTAGACCGCGGTGCCGGCCGGGCCCAGCGCCTCGATCACGGCACCGTTCTCGCGCGCGACGGCCTCGACGCTGGCCATGAATTCCTGGTGCTCGCGCTGCGCGTTGTTGACCAGCGCGATGGTCGGCTGCGCCATGCGCGCCAGCAGCGCGATCTCGCCGACATGGTTCATGCCGAGTTCGACCACGGCGGCGCGGTGCCAGCAGGCCGCGTCCTGGCGCAGCCGCAGCAGCGTCAGGGGCAGGCCGATGTGGTTGTTGTAGTTGCCCTCGGTGGCCAGCGCGCCCGCGCCGTGCCAGGCACGCAGGATGGACGCAATCATCTGCGTCACCGTGGTCTTGCCATTGCTGCCGCTGACCGCGATCAACGGCAGCTCCAGGCGCGCGCGCCAGGCGCTGGCGAGTTCGCCCAAGGCGCGCGTGGTGTCCGCCACCTGCAGGCCGGGCAACGCCGCCTCGGTCAGGCCGCGCTGCGCGAGCGCGGCGACCGCGCCCCGGGCCTTGGCCTGGCCGAGCATGTCGTGGGCGTCGAAGCGTTCGCCCATCAGGGCCACGAACAAGTCACCGGGCCGCAGCGTGCGGGTGTCGCTGTGCACGCGCTCGCCGGGGGTGGCGCCCGCCCCGACCAGCGTCGAGCCCGGCAGCAGGGTGTGGGCTTGGGCCAGC
>JANOPR010000632.1:0-7915 GCA_031421955.1 Burkholderiales bacterium | reverse complement strand
GCCAGCCAGGCGGGTTTGGGCAGGCTGCCGGCGATGGCGGTGCGGAACATGCGGGTCTCCTTCGGGCTTTGGCCGAGGATACCCAATGGGCTTTTAGCCCGCGCCGGGCCGCCCCAAGCGGGCGACGCCCCCATGGGGGGCCGACGCCGCAGGCGTCTTGGGGGCAACACTAGTCCTGGCGCCAGCGGTCGCCCGCACCCAGGCCCGTGGGCGCGCGCAAGGCCTCGATGGCGGCCCCGTCGCCGAGCAAATGAGCACGCCACCACAGGGTCGTGACGGCGCACACGAGCGCGTGGTGCTGCACTTCATTGTCGGCCGCACCGGGCTCGCGCCGGAGTGGCCCGAATCGCGCGCGCAGGCGCTGCTCGCCGTTGCCGCCAAAACTCATGTGGTCGGCGCCCTCCAGCCACAGCAAGGCGCGGCGCCCCGCAGGCAGGCTGTCGTAGACGCGGGCGCGGTCTTGGCCCGTCATGGCGCCGCGCAGCGGGTCGCCGTCGTGGCTGCCGGTGAGGGCAAGGAAGGGTCGCGTGATCGCGGCGAATGCGGTGGCCACGTGGCCCGGCGAAGGGCTGAACGCCATGAAGGCCTTGAAGCGAGGATCGGCCAGCTCGGCCGCGACCGGGTAGCGCTGACCCGCCAGCGCCTGCACCGTGTGCGCGCCGAACGAATGGCCCGACAGGCCCAGCGCGTCAAGGCGCACGCGCGTCCAGCCCGGCTCGCCGGCGCGTGAGCGCCGCTCGACCTCATCGATCAGGAACCGCACATCGGCAATGCGCTCGCGCAGTTGTTCAGCGCTGGCGGCATTGCGAAGGGCGGCCATGCCCGCGCGCAGGACTTCCGTGTCGCTGCCGGGATGCTGCACATGGATCACCGCGAATCCGGCCTGGCGCCAAGCCTCGCCCCAGACATCGCCGCCGTGGCGGCTGCCGCCCAGGCCGTGCGAATGCATGACCAGCGCGCAGGGCGCGTTGCCATCGGGCCAGCGGATGCGCAAGGGAATGTCGCGGTCGCGGCGCGCGTCGCGCCAGCTGTCGTCGATCACACTGGCGTGCACGGCACGCCACGGCATGGCGGCAAGCAGCGAGCACACCAGGCACTGTCCGAGCAGCTCACGCCGTTTCATGGCGCGATGTTGCACTGCGTGTGTTGAGCCATTGTTGCCGGCGGATTGCCGCACCCTGGGCGGCAGTGCCGGGCGGTCAGCGAGGCGCCGGCGCGTTGAGCGGCGTCAGCGGCTGCCCGCCGGTCAAGGCCGCGATCAGGTTGTCGGCCGCCAGCATCGCCATCTTCATTCGCGTGGCTGCCGTGGCGCTGGCGATGTGCGGCGTCAGCACGACGTTGGGCACCGCCAGCAGGCCGGGGTGCACGGCCGGCTCGCCCTCGAACACATCCAGCCCGGCCGCGGCGATGCGGCGCTCGGCCAGCGCCTGTGCCAGCGCCGCATCGTCGACGACGCCGCCACGCGCGATGTTGGTCAGCGTGGCGGTGGGCTTCATCAGCGCCAGTTCGGCCGCACCGATGGCGTGATGGCTCGCCGCCGAATACGGCACCACGATCACCAGGTGATCGGCCTGGCGCAACAGCTCGGCCTTCTCGACCCAGCGTGCGCCCAGCGGCGCTTCGAGTTCGGGCGCCAGGCGGCTGCGGTTGTGATAGATCACGGACATGCCGAAACCCAGCGCGCCGCGTCGTGCAATCGCCTGGCCGATCCGGCCCATGCCGAGCACACCGAGCGTGGCGCCGTGCACGTCGGCGCCGGCAAAGAAGTCATAGCCCCAGCGCTGCCATTGCCCGTTGCGCAGATAGCGTTCGCTCTCGGTGATGCGCCGCGCCGTGGTCATCATCAGCGCGAAGCCGAAGTCGGCGGTGGTTTCGGTCAGCACGTCGGGCGCGTTGGTGACGAGCACCCCGCGCGCCGTGCAGGCTGCGACATCGATGTTGTTGTAGCCCACCGCCATGCTGCACACCGCGCGCAACTCCGGGCACGCGTCGAGCAGCGCGGCGTCGATGCGCTCGGTGGCGGCGACGAAGACCCCGGCCTGGCCCTGCAAGCGACGGATCAGCTCGGGCTGCGGCCAGTCGATCGGCGCTTCGTTGGCTTGGACATCGAAGTGCTCGCGCAGGCGTGCAATAACCTCGGCAAAGACGTGGCGGGCCACCAGCACCGACGGGCGCTTGTGTGTGCTCATGGTTTGGAGGCGGGCGCCACGAGGCTCGGCGCAGTGGCGGCGCGCTCATTGATCGGGTGCGGGTTCCAGCCAATGACGAGCAGCATCGCAAAGAAGCCCAGCACATAGGCCACCGCGATGTGCCAACCGCCCTTGAGCCAGGCCCACACCGATCTGGCTTCTGGGTACATGTTCGACAGCGCTACGCCGGCCGATGAACCGAACCAGATCATCGAGCCGCCGAAGCCCACGGCATAGGCCAGGAAGCCCCAGTCGTAGCCGTCCTGGCGGATGGCCAGTGCGGTCAGCGGGATGTTGTCGAACACCGAGGAGATGAAACCCAGGCCGAACGCGGTCTGCCACGACGCCGCGGGCAGGTGCTGCACCGGCATCAGCGACGCGCACCAGACCAGCGCCAGCAGGAACACGCTGCCCTTGAAGGCGCCGGGCAGCAGGCTCCACTGCGGCGCGCGCAGCGGCGCCGATACGATGAGCGCGATCACCACTGCCATACCGATGACCGGGACCTGACCGAGGATGGCCGGCGCGTGGAGGTTGAACCAGATATTCGCGCCGATTGCCGCCAGCAGGATGAACGCGACGATGGCCAGGCGCTCCCACTCGATGTGGGCGCCGGGGGTGTCGTCTTTCTGGATCGGCTGGTACGCATGCTGCTGGCGCGCCGCGAAGACACCGAAGAACGCCAGCGCCACCGCACCTCCGACATAGGCCTCGAGCACCCACAAGGGGTTGGCGCCGGCAATCCACATCATCGTCGTGGTGGTGTCGCCGACCACACTGCCGGCGCCGCCGGCATTGGAGGCCGCCACGATCGCGGCCAGGTAGCCGATGTGCACACGGCGCTTGAACAGCACCGCGGCCATCGTGCCGCCGATCATGGCCGCGGCGATGTTGTCGAGGAAGCCCGACATCACGAACACGCCGATCAGCAGGAAGAAGCCGCCCTTCCAGTCGTCGGGCAGCACGTGCGGCAGCAGGTCGGGAATGCGGCTCTTCTCGAAGTGGTCGGCCAGGAGGGCAAAGCCGAGCAGCAGGCCCAAGAGGTTGGCCAGCGTGACCCACTCATGGCCCACATGCGCCCACAAGCCCGCCAGCCCGGCGCCGCCTTTGAAGCCAGTGACCAGCCACTGATAGAGCGTGATCGCCGCCGCGCCGGTGAGCGCCACCTGCAGGGTGCGCGAATGGAACAGCGCCACGCCCAGCAGCGTCAGCGCGAACAGGATGAAATCAAACGGTACGCCGGCAATCGACATCAGGAAACTCCTCGGGTCGGGCTCTTCTTGGGCGGCCGATTCTAGGCAAGGCCTACTCGATGAACCTGGCGAACGCAGAAACCGGCTCGCGTTCGGTGACAAGGCGGTTCTCGGGCGCACTCTCGTCGGCATGGCCGAGCGACATGCCGCAGACCACCATCTCGCCCGCCGGCAATTGCAGGTGCTCGGCGATGATGCGGTGAAAGCCGATGAACGCGGCCTGCGGGCAGGTGTCCAGGCCGCGCCCGCGCGCGGCGACCATGAAGTTCTCGAGGAACATGCCGTAGTCGATCCAGCTGCCCTGGCGCAGGATGTGGTCGATGGTGAAGATCATGCCCACCGGGGCGTCGAAGAAGCGGTAGTTGCGGCCATGCTGGGCGTGCATGCGGGCCTTGTCGGTCTTGGCGATGCCCAAGAGGCCGTAGAGGTCCCAGCCGACCTTGCGCCGCCGCTCGATGTAGGGCGATGTCCACTCGGTCGGGTAGTAGTCGTACTCGCCGACATCGGCGCCGGTTGAACCTGCGGCGGCGTTGGCGTCGTGTGCGACCAGGATCTTGCGCGACAGTGCGGCCTTGGCTTCGCCCCTGAGCACATAGACCTTCCACGGCTGCGTGTTCACACCCGAGGGCGCGCGCGAAGCCACGGCCAGGATGTCCTCGACCGTCTGCCGCGGCACGTCAGTCGGCAGGAACGCGCGCACCGAACGGCGCGAGGTGATGGCGGCGTCGACGATGGCGGACGATTGGGCAGCGGTGTCAGTTGTCATGCAGGCATCAGGGCTTGGGGGGTGGGTGTGGCAGGCGGGCATGGGTGCTTGAATTGTGCCCGCGCCCCGCAGGCGGCTCGATTCCAGGAGCACGTGCAAGAATTTGTTGCAATGCAGCAAGTAGGCCTTGCAAAGCGCACCGAGGGTCCTAAAATGACGTTCATGCTGCACTGCAGCAATGTCTTTCTTCCCTCTGTACGCAACAAGCTGGAGACCCCCCATGATGAACACCGAACACCTCATCTCCGCCCACAAGGCCAACGTCGAAGCCCTCTTCGGCCTGACCCACAAGGCTTTCGAAGGCGTCGAGAAGCTGGTCGAACTCAACCTGCAAGTGGCCAAGGCCGCGATCGGCGAAGCCGGTGACGGCGCCCGCGCTGTCCTGTCGGTCAAGGACGCGCAGGAGTTGATGTCCCTGCAAGCCAACCTGTTGCAGCCCACGGCCGAAAAGGCTGCCGCCTACAGCCGCCATGTCTATGACATCGCTGCCGCGACCCACGTCGAATTCACCAAGGCCGTCGAAGCCCAGATGAGCGACGCTCAAGCCACGTTCATGGGCCTGGTCGACAGCGCTGCAAAGAACGCGCCGGCCGGCAGCGAGAACGCCGTGGCGCTGATGCGCTCGGCCGTGACTGCCGCCAGCAACGCCTTCGACAGCGTGCAGAAAGCCACCAAGCAAGCGACCGAGGTAGCCGAGGCCAACCTCAAGGCCATGACCGCCACGGCCATCAAGACCGGCGCTGCCAAGGTCAAGCGCGCCTGATCGCCGAGACTCGGAGCTCGAACTTCATCTGCGCCATGCGGCGGGCTCGAAACCCGCAACAGGCTCTGAGAGTTGTCTCCTGGGTACCTCGTCCGACGGTACCGTTCACAGCCCGGTGGCAACACCGGGCTGTTTTGTTTTGGGCGTCAGCGTGTCAACGCAGCAATGCGCGCGCGCAGATCGCCCAGGCCTGCCAGCGCCGCCTCGCGGCCGGCCAGGATCGCGCGTTGGCGCGCGCTGAAATCGGCACCGCCCACACCGTTGAGCCGCGGGCGCAGCACGACGTCTGCATCACGCAGCTCGAAGACGTTGATGCTCTTGCCCATGATGGCGAAGGTCTGCAGCAGCATGCGCATCGCGTCTCCCGTGGCCTGGCCTTCGGGCGGGCTCGAGATGTCGACCGCCACCACCAGTTCAGCGCCCATCTGGCGCGCAAAGCGCACCGGCACCGGTGACACCAGTCCGCCGTCGACATATTCGCGCTCGCCGATCTTGACCGGCTGGAACACGGCGGGCACCGCACTCGACGCGCGCACGGCCGTGCCCGGATCACCACGCTGGAACAGGATTGGCTGGCCGCTGTCCAGATCGGTGGCAACGATGCCCAGCGGCAGCTTCATCTGCTCGATGGTTCGACCACCGGTCTGCTCACGCACGTAGCGCGCCAGCGCCTCGCCGCGGATCACGCCGCGGCCCGGGAACGACCAATCGGTGAGCGCCGATTCGTCCATGCCCACGGCCAGCATGCCCAACTCGGCGCCACTCATTCCCGCCGCATACAGCGCCGCGACCATGCTGCCGGCCGAAGTACCCACCACCAGTTGCGGCCTGATCCCTGACTCTTCGAGCACCTGGATCACGCCGATATGGGCAAAGCCACGCGCGGCGCCGCCGCCGAGTGCCAGGCCAATGCGAGGCGGCCGCGGCGGCAGGGGCAGTGCAGGCGGCGCCGCTGGCGCGGGCGGCGGCACGGTCTGGCAGCCCGCCGCCAGCAGCGCAGCCGCCAGCACCAGGCATTGCCGCCTCGGCAGGCGCGGCGAGGACGTATCAGGCATGGACGCGATTCTAGGCTTCGCCCCCGCATGCAAATTCCTAGGCGGTATTAGCAACTCACTTTTTTGTAGTTCTCAAATATATGGGCGCTACCTAGAGTCCCTGCATGGACTGGATTGCCGTCATCTGTGGGTTTGCCGTCGGCGCAATCGTCGGCCTGACCGGCGTGGGCGGCGGATCCTTGATGACGCCAATGTTGATCGGCGTGTTCAAGCTCAATCCCGCCGTGGCCATCGGCACCGACCTGTGGTTCGCTGCGCTGACCAAGACCGGGGGCGCGGTCGCCCATCACCGGCACGGGCATGTCGACCGCGGCATCACCAGGCTGTTGCTGATCGGTAGCCTGCCAGCGGCGGTGGCCACGATCGGGTGGATGTACTTCACCGGCCTGACCAAGGCCTGGGCCGGCGTCCTCACCCTGACGCTGGGTATCGCCCTGCTGCTGACCGCCGTGGTGGTGGCCAACCGCCCGGCTTGGCAGGCCATCGGACTGCGCCTGGAGGCCAGGATCGCACCGCGACACAAGCCGTTGCTGACGGTGCTGGTTGGCGCCCTGCTCGGTGTGCTTGTGACGCTGTCGTCGATCGGCGCAGGCGCGCTCGGGGCCACGCTGATCTTGTTGCTCTACCCACGCCTACCGGCGCAGCAGGTGGTCGGCACCGACATCGCCTACGCCGTGCCGCTGACCTTGGTGGCCGGCATCGGCCACGCCACGCTCGGCCATGTCGACTGGACGCTCCTGGTTGCCCTGCTGGTCGGTTCGCTGCCGGGCATCTGGCTGGGTGCGCGCCTGACCCGGGGCCTTCCCGACAAGCTGATTCGCAGCCTGCTTGCGGGCTCGCTACTGATAGCCGGCCTGAAAGTGATCCACTGATGTACGCCTACACCGAATTCGATCGTCAGTTCGTCCGCACCCGCGCCGCACAGTTCCGCGACCAGCTCGATCGCCACCTCGGCGGCGAGCTCGGCGAAGACGAGTTCAAGGCACTGCGCCTGCAAAACGGCTGGTATGTGCAGCGCCATGCGCCGATGCTTCGCGTGGCGGTGCCCTATGGCGAGCTGAGCAGTGTGCAGTTGCGCCAATTGGCCGCGATTGCACGCAGGTTCGACCGTGGCTACGCCCACTTCACGACGCGGCAGAACCTGCAATTCAACTGGATCCCGCTCGCGCAGGCCGCCGACGTGATGGACCGGCTGGCCGAGGTCGACATGCACGGCATCCAGACCAGCGGCAACTGCATCCGCAACATCACCAGCGATGCGCTCGCCGGCATCGCGCCCGACGAGATCGTCGACCCGCGGCCGTATTGCGAAATCCTGCGCCAGTGGAGCACGCTGCACCCGGAGTTCGCCTTCCTGCCGCGCAAGTTCAAGATCGCCGTCACCGGTGCCAGAGAAGACCGCGCCGCCACGCTGTGGCACGACATCGGCCTGCACCTGGTGAAGAACGTTGCCGGTGAAGTCGGCTTCAAGGTCTTCGTCGGCGGCGGCATGGGGCGCACGCCCGTGATCGCCTCGCTGATCAGCGCCTTCGTGCCCTGGCAGCGGATCCTCGTCTACATCGAGGCCATCGTGCGCGTCTACAACCGCTATGGCCGGCGCGACAACAGCTACAAGGCGCGCATCAAGATCCTCGTCAAGGCCGAAGGACCGAAGTTCTTCGACGCCGTGAACGCCGAGTTCCGCGCCATCCTCGAGCGCGATGTCGATGGCGACGCGCACATCGTCACGCAGGCCGAGTTCGATCGCGTCGCCGCGTCGTTCACGACGCCGGCCGGTGTCGAGCCGATGCAGGAGAGCGCGCCGGGCGACGACTCGCCGGCCTTCACGCGCTGGCTCGCGCGCAACGTGCGCGGCCACCGCATCGCCGGCTATCGCACGGTCACGCTGT
>JANOPR010000631.1:0-2290 GCA_031421955.1 Burkholderiales bacterium | reverse complement strand
ACGCGCGGCGCTTCGGCGTTGAGGCGGGCAGCGAGCTCGGGCTCGGCCTCGGCCTTGTCGACGGCGGTGTGTGCGGCGGCATTGACGATCACGTCGGGCCGAAGCGCGCGTACGGTGGCGGCCAGCGCGGCGGGGCGGCCGAAGTCGGCGTGGTGGTCGGTGCTGTCGAAATCCAGCGCGGTCAGCTCGCCGAGCGGGGCCAACGAGCGCTGCAACTCCCAGCCGACCTGGCCGCCCTTGCCGAACAGCAGGATCTTCATCGCGCGTTGTAGTTCGTCGCCAGCCAGTCGCGGTAGCCGCCGCTCTGCACATCGGCGACCCACTCGGGGTGGTCAAGGTACCACTGCACCGTCTTGCGGATGCCCGACTCGAAGGTCTCGGCCGGACGCCAGCCGAGCTCGCGCTCGATCTTGCGCGCGTCGATGGCGTAGCGGCGGTCGTGCCCCGGGCGGTCGGCCACATGCGTGATCAGGCGACGGTACGAGCCGGCGGGGTCGGGCCGCAACTCGTCGAGCAGGGCGCAGATCGCGTGCACGATCTCGAGGTTGGTTTTCTCGTTCCAGCCGCCGATGTTGTAGGTTTCGCCGACGCGGCCGCCCGCGAGCACCGCGCGGATCGCGCTGGCGTGGTCGCGCACGTAGAGCCAGTCGCGCACCTGCTGGCCGTCGCCGTATACCGGCAGGGGCCGGTCGGCCAGCGCCTTGACGATCACCAGCGGGATCAGTTTTTCCGGAAAGTGGAACGGCCCGTAGTTGTTCGAGCAGTTCGTGGTCACGACGGGCAGGCCGTAGGTGTGGTGCCAGGCGCGCACCAGGTGGTCGCTGGCCGCCTTGCTCGCCGAGTAGGGGCTGTTGGGCTCGTAGGCGTGGTCTTCCGTGAACGCCGGTGCGCCGGGCGCCAGCGAACCATAGACCTCGTCGGTGGAGACATGGTGAAAGCGGAAGGCTGCTTTCTCCGCGTCGGGCAGCGCGCCCCAGTAGCCCCGCGCGGCCTCGAGCAGCGTGAAGGTGCCCATCACGTTGGTGCGCATGAATTCGCCCGGGCCGTGAATGCTGCGGTCGACATGGCTCTCGGCGGCGAAGTGCAGCAGCGCGCGCGGCTTGTGCTCGGCCAGCAGGCGCTCGACGAGCCCGCGGTCGCAGATATCGCCCTGCACGAAGACATGCCGTGCATCGCCCTTGACGGCATCCAGGTTGTGCAGGTTGCCGGCGTAGGTCAGGGCGTCGAGATTGACCACGGCCTCGTCACTCGCACCCAGCCAGTCGAGCACGAAGTTGCAGCCGATGAAGCCGGCGCCGCCGGTGACGAGCAGGGTCACGCTCGCGTCACTCCAGCGCAGCGCGCAGTTGCGCCAGCTTGGCGGCCCGCTCCGGGCGTGAAAGGCTCTGGCGCCAGAAGTGGCGCATGACGACGAACGCAGCCAGCAGGAGCAGTGCGACCAATGTGGTGGCCACGGCCGTGATGGCGCGCTTGGGCTTGCTCTTGCGCTCGGCCGGCTTGGCCACATCGACCACCTGGATCAGCGCACCCTCGCGACTCTCGTCGACGCGCGCCAGTTCGTACTGGCGCGCGAACAGCTCGAACAGCGTCTCCTGGTACTTGAACTCGCGGAACTTGCCGATGTAGTCGGGGCCGTCGCTGCTGCCCGTCGAAGCCTCGACCTTGCCGAGTTGGCCACGCAGCGCGCCGAGCATGGTCAGCGCCTGCTGTACCTCGGGCGTGGTCTCCGACAGGCTGCCGCGCAGGGTCTGCAGACGCACTTCCGCAGCCGTGACCTGGGCCTGCAGCCGCGCATAGCCCTCCGCGGCGGCCTTGGGTTCGGCCTTCAACGCGCCCGGGTTGAAGCCGCTGGCCTGCAGCGCTTGTTGCGCCTGCGTCAACGCATCGCGCGTCTTCTTCAACTGGGCGTCGAAGAACACGCGGCGCTGCTGCGCTTCGGTGAGCGCCAGTTGCAAAGTCAGGCGGCGCAGCTCGTCGACATGGCGGTTGGCCATTTCGGCCGCACGCGGCGGGTCGATGTCGTCGACCTCGACTGTGATCAGGCCGTCTTTCTTGCCCAGCGAGATGCGCACGTTCTTGGCGAGTTCCTTGCGGGCCTCGAATCTGTATTCTTCGTCATAGACCTGCATCAACTTGAACTCGTCGATCAGGCGGTCGGCCACGGTGGTGCTTTGCAGCAGCGCGACATACTGGTCGGCCGGGCTCTTCACGCCCGCAGCCGCGCCGGCCAGTCCCGAGAGCGCACCCAGCGACGCGATCGCCGAGGCGGCCGCGCTTTGCTGCTGCTGCG
>JANOPR010000630.1:0-2985 GCA_031421955.1 Burkholderiales bacterium | reverse complement strand
GCCAGCGCGAACATCATCTGGTGCGCCAGCGTGGTCTTGCCGCAACCGGGTGGGCCTGCAATCAGGTTGAACGAGAACTCGGGCAGTCCGCCGCCGAGCACCTCGTCCAGCCCGGCGACGCCGGTGGGCAAGCGGTTGATGTTCACTCTGCTGTTCATGGTGAGGTGTCCTGCGCGGGCGGGCCGCTAGAAGGGATTGACCAGACCGGACGCAGCAACCGCTCGGTCAGCGAGGCGCCGACCAGACTGGCCAGCAACTCCTGAAACGTTTGCAGGAAAGCGCTGGCGCCGGCCATCGCGACGGCGCTGCTGCGTCGCGCCAACGCCGATTTCAGCGCTGCGGGACCGACGGCCGGCGGATCGCGCTCATCGGGCGCCGCCAGCCATGGGTGGCCCGCGGCGGCGAGGTGCAGGCTGCGATCGTAAAGCGCGGCCATGCCGCGCTGGCCGAGGATCGGTGTCAGTGCGTCGTCGATCTCTTCCCAAATAGCGAACATGGCATCGCCGACCTGCACGGCATCCGCACCTTGCCCGACGCGGCTCACCAAGGGTGCTGCGATTTGGCGGCCCTCGTGGAGTGCTGTCGACATGAGATCAATGCGTCGTAGAACGACTCTTGATCGTACGCCGGTCGCCAGCGCTCACTGTGCGATGGCGCACATTGGGCGCAGGTCAGAGCGGCACGTGCAGAAGGGGCTCGCTAAACTGCCCGCCTCCTCGCCCACCCCCGGGCCGCCCGCGCCGCCATGACCCTCGACCTCTTCACTCCCGAACCCCCGGCCCCGAACGACGACGCCGTCACGCTGGCGCATTACGCCGAGCGGGCCTACCTCGAATACGCGCTGTCCGTCGTCAAGGGGCGTGCGTTGCCGGATGTCTGCGATGGGCAAAAGCCGGTGCAGCGGCGCATCCTGTATGCGATGCAGCGCATGGGCCTGGCCTTCGGCGCGGCGGCGGGCGGGCCCAAGCCAGTCAAGAGCGCGCGCGTGGTCGGCGACGTGCTCGGCCGCTACCACCCGCACAGCGACCAGGCGGCGTATGACGCGATGGTGCGCATGGCGCAGGACTTCGCGTTGCGCTACCCGCTGGTCGACGGCCAGGGCAACTTCGGCAGCCGCGACGGCGACGGCGCCGCGGCGATGCGCTACACCGAGGCGCGGCTGGCGCCGATCGCGCGCCTGCTGCTCGACGAGATTGACGAAGGCACGGTCGACTTCACGCCCAACTATGACGGCAGCACCGAGGAACCGCGGCTGTTGCCCGCGCGCCTGCCGTTCGTGCTGCTCAACGGCGCCTCGGGCATTGCAGTGGGCTTGGCCACCGAGATCCCGAGCCACAACCTGCGCGAAGTCGCCGCGGCGGCCGTCGCGCTGCTGAAGAACGACAAACTGTCCGACGACGAGCTGGTCGCGCTGCTGCCCGGACCCGACTACCCCGGCGGCGGCCAGATCATCAGCACGGAATCCGACATCCGCGAGGCCTACCGCACGGGGCGCGGCAGCCTGAAGGTGCGCGCACGCTGGAGCATCGAAGACCTGGCGCGCGGCCAGTGGCAGTTGGTGGTGCACGAGTTGCCGCCGGGCACCAGCGCGCAGAAGGTGCTCGAAGAGATCGAGGAACTCACCAACCCCAAGGTCAAGGCCGGCAAGAAGGCGCTCAGCACCGAGCAGGTGCAGCTCAAGGCCTCGGTGCTGGCGGTGCTCGACGCCGTGCGCGACGAGTCGAGCAAGGACGCGGCGGTGCGCCTGGTGTTCGAGCCCAAGAGCCGCACGATTGAGCAGCAGGAGCTCATCAATACGCTGCTCGCGCACACCAGCCTGGAGTCGAGCGCGCCGGTGAACCTGACGATGGTCGGCCGCGACGGCCGGCCGACGCAGAAGAGCCTGCGCCAGATGCTTTGCGAATGGCTCGACTTTCGCCAGGCCACGCTCAAGCGCCGCACCGAGCACCGTTTGCACAAGGTGCTCGATCGCATGCATGTGCTCGAAGGGCGGCAGCTGGTGCTGCTCAATATCGACGAGGTGATCCGCATCATCCGCGCTGCCGACGAGCCCAAGCCGGCGTTGATCGCGCGCTTCAAACTCTCGGACCGACAGGCCGAAGACATTCTCGAGATCCGCCTGCGTCAGTTGGCGCGGCTGGAGGCGATCAAGATCGAGCAGGAGCTGAAGTCGCTGCGCGACGAGCAGCGCAAGCTCGAAGAGATCCTGGGCAGCGCAGCGGCGCTCAAGCGCACGGTGGTCAAGGAGATCGAGGCCGACGCCAGGCAGTTCGGCGACGAGCGGCGCACGGTGCTGCAGGCCGACAAGCGGGCGGTGGCCGAAGTGAAGGTGGTCGACGAGGCGGTCACGGTGGTGGTCAGTCTCAAGGGTTGGGTGAGGGCACTCAAGGGCCACGAGGTGGAACTGCAGTCGCTTGCGTTCAAGGCCGGCGACGGGCTGTATGGCGCCTTCTCGTGCCGCAGCGTGGACACGCTGGTCGTCTTCGGCAGCAATGGCCGCGTCTATAGCGTGGCTGCGGCCGGGCTGCCCGGCGGGCGCGGCGACGGCGTGCCGGTGACGTCGCTGATCGACCTGGAGGCCGGCACGCAGCCCGCGCATTACGTCGCCGGCGCACCCGACGCGTTGCTGCTGCTGGCGCACACAGGCGGCTTGGGCCTCTTGGCGCAGATCGGCGACCTGCTCAGCCGTCAGCGCGGCGGCAAGACTTTCATGTCGCTCGAGGCCGACGAACACCTGCTGCCGCCTGCGCCCGTGGCCGCGGCGCACCAGCGCGTGGCCTGCCTGGCGCTGTCGGGCCGACTGCTCGTGTTTGCGCTGGCCGACCTGAAGCGCCAGGCCAACGGCGGCCGCGGCCTGACGCTGATGGACGTCGACGCCAAGGACCCGCTGCTGTCGGTGGCGGTGATTGCCGACACCCTGAGCGTGCACGGCAGCGGCCGCGGCGGCAAGGCCAGGCAGGAAGACCTGCGCGGCGACAAACTGGC
>JANOPR010000629.1:0-3912 GCA_031421955.1 Burkholderiales bacterium | reverse complement strand
GCGCCCAGAGCGGCCGCGACCGCTACACCAGCCCCAGCGCCTACGGCTTGCGCGATACCGGCATGGACCAGGTGAGCGTCGACGCGAGCTATGCGATCTCGTCGCGCTGGAGCTTCACCAGCTACTTCTCCTACGCCAACGAGACGCTGCACCAGGCGCGAGCCGACGGTGCGCGGATGGACTTCGACAACCAGAGCACAGGCGTGGGCATCGGCCTGGTCGGCAAGCCGACGCCCAAGGTCGAGGTCGGCGCCAACCTGTCCTATGTCGACGACACCAGCGTCTACGCCCAAACGCTGGACGCGACGGTCGACGCCGCCAGCAGGGCCTTGCTCGCGGCCACGGGCGGCCTGCCCGACATCGTCTACCGCCAGACACTGCTGAAGCTGTACGGCCGCTACTTGATCGACAAGCGCTCCGAGGTGCGCCTGGACGTCATTCACCAGCGCTCGACCTGGACCGACTGGACCTGGCTCTACAACGGCGTGCCGTTCACGTACTCCGACGGCACCAGCGTCGGCCAGCAGCCGCGGCAGAGCGTCACCTTCGTCGGCTTGCGCTATGTCTACCGCTGGCCATGAGACTTGAACTCGCCGACGCCAGCCTCGATGGGTCCGCATCAGCCGCATCCGCCGCGCCGCTGATTCCGCGCTACCTGGAGACGGTGTACTGGTGGGCCTACGTGCACCCGCGTGCGGTGCACCTGTTCGAACGCGAGTGGCTGGTCAACGCCATCCTGTTCGGCAACTACGGCCGCCTGCGCGACGCCGCACTGACTGCGCTGGGCGCAACGATCGACGGCCGCACACTGCAGGTCGCCTGCGTCTACGGCAACCTCACGCGCCGCCTGCAGGCGCGCATGACAAGCGAGGCCTCGCTGGACGTGGTCGACATCCTGCCGGTGCAGTTGCGCAACCTGGCCAGGAAGTTGCCGCCCGACGAGCGCATCGCCCTGCTGCACAGCGACGCCTCGAGCCTGGCCTGTGCCGACGCCTGCTACGACCAGGTCCTGCTGTTCTTCCTGCTGCACGAGATGCCTGAACCAGTGCGCCGGGCGACACTGCGCGAAGCGGTGCGCGTGCTCAAGCCGGGCGGCAAGCTCGTGATCGTCGACTACCACCGCCCCGTTCGCTGGCATCCGCTGCGCCCGCTGATGACGCTGATCTTTCGCCGCCTCGAGCCCTATGCTTTCGACCTCTGGGCGCATGAGATCGCGCACTTCATGCCGGCCTGCGTCGCAGCACATGCGGTCGTGAAGCACACCTGGTTCGGCGGCCTGTACCAGATGCTGGTGCTGACGAAGTAGGCCGGCGCGATGCTCGAGACCTTCAAGGCCGACGTGGCCATCGTCGGCGCGGGCGGCGCGGGTCTGCGCGCGGCGATCGCGGTGGCCGAGGCCGACCCGGGCCTGCGCGTCGCGCTGATCTCCAAGGTCTATCCGATGCGCAGCCACACGGTGGCCGCCGAAGGCGGCGCCGCCGCGGTCACGCAGGCCCACGACAGCCTGGAGGCGCACGTCCACGACACGGTGGCCGGCGGCGACTGGCTGTGCGAGCAGGACGTGGTCGACTACTTCGTCGCCCACTCGCGTGAAGAGATGGTGCAGATGGAGCACTGGGGTTGCCCGTGGAGCCGCCTGCCCGACGGCCATGTGAACGTACGTGCCTTCGGCGGCATGGGCATCGAGCGCACCTGGTTCGCCGCCGACAAGAGCGGCTTTCACATGCTGCACACGCTGTTCCAGACCTCGATCAAATACCCGTCGATCCGCCGTTTCGACGAGCACTTCTGTGTCGACCTGGTGGTCGACGCGGGCCGCGTGCAAGGCGTGGTGGCCATCGACATTGCCAGCGGCGGCTTCACCTTCGTCCAGGCCAAGGCGGTGATCATCGCCACCGGCGGCGCCGGCCGCGTGTTCCGCGAGAACACCAATGGCGGCATCGTCACCGGCGACGGCATGGCGCTGGCCTTCCGCCACGGCGTGCCGCTGCGCGACATGGAGTTCGTGCAGTACCACCCGACCTGCATGCCCGGCACCGGCCTCCTGTTCACCGAGGCCTGCCGCGGCGAAGGCGGCTTCCTGCTCAACAAGGACGGCTACCGCTACCTGCAGGACTACGGCCTGGGGCCCGCCGAGCCGACGCCGCGCAACAAGGCCATGGAGCTGGGCCCGCGCGACAGGTTGAGCCAGGCCTACTGGCACGAAAAGCAGAAGGGCCGAACGATCGACGGCCCGCTGGGCGCGGTGGTGCACCTCGACCTGCGCCACCTCGGTGAGAAGAAGCTGCGCGAGCGCCTGCCGCAGATCTACGAGCTGGCGCTCGAGTACCTCGGGGTCGACCCGGCCAAAGCGCCGATCCCGGTGCTGCCCGCCGTGCACTACACGATGGGCGGCATCGTGGCCGATGGCCGCACCGCTTCGACGCTGCCGGGGCTGTACTCGGTGGGCGAATGCTCGAGCGTGGGCATCCACGGGGCCAACCGCCTGGGCTCGAATTCGCTGACCGAATTGCTGGTCTTCGGCAAGGTGGCCGGCATCGAGGCCGCAGCCTACGCCAGGCGCGTGCCCTACGGCGACGCCGCCCTGCTCGGCGCGCTGGCCGAGCTGGCGCGAGTGCGGGCACAGGCGCTCGCCACGCAACGGCCGGCCAGCGGCCGGGGTGAGCGCATCGCCACGCTGCGCAACGAAATGGCCCGCAGCATGGAAGACGGCTGCGGCATCTACCGCACCGGCGCGCTGCTGCAGGCCACCTGCGACAAGCTCGCCGAGCTCAAGCAACGCTACCGCAACGTGCAGCTCGACGACAGCTCGAAAGCCTGGAACACCGAGTGGCTGCTGGCCATCGAGCTCGGCTACCAGCTCGACGTCGCGCAGGCGATGGCGCATGCGGCGCTCGAGCGTCGCGAGTCGCGCGGATCGCACCAGCGGCTGGACGGCTTCGAGGCCCGCGACGACCTCAACTTCCTCAAGCACAGCCTGGCGTACTTCGTCGGCGCGGGCGACGGCGCGCCGCGCATCGCCTGGGGCCCGGTGAAGATCACCCACTCGCCGCCCGGCACGCGGGCCTATGGTGCGGCCGGCGAACAGGCCGAGGCCGCGCGCAAGGCCCAGGACGCCACGCATGCCTGAGCCCGTCAAGACCATCGAGATCGAAGTCCTTCGCTACCGCCCCGAGCAGGAAGACACCCCCGTGTGGCAGCGCTACACGGTGCCCTTCAGCGACGACATGTCGGTGCTGCAGGGCCTGCAGGAGATCAAGGACGAGCAGGACGGCACGCTCGGCTTTCGCTGGTCGTGCCGGATGGCCATCTGCGGCAGCTGCGGCATGATGGTCCAGGGCAAGCCGAGGCTGGCCTGCCAGACCTTCCTGCGCGACCTGCTGCCTGGCCCGGTGCGGGTCGAGGCGCTGGCGCACTTCCCGATCGAACGCGACCTGATCGTCTCGGTCGAGGGCTTCGTCAAGAAGCTCGAGGGCATCAAGCCGTACATCATCCCCAAGACATCGCGCGCCTTGGCCGAGGGCGAGTACCTGCAGACGCCGCATCAGCTCGAAGTCTTCGAGCAGTACAGCTCGTGCATCAACTGCATGCTGTGCTACGCGGCGTGCCCGCAATACGGATTGAACCCCGGCTTCTACGGCCCCGGCGTCCTCGCATTGATGCATCGCTACAACGTCGATTCGCGCGACGGCGGCGTCGACGAGCGGATGGAGATCGGTCATTCGGATGACGGGTACTGGGGATGTACCGCCGTCGGCTATTGCTCCGAAGTTTGCCCGAAGGGCGTCGATCCGGCCAACGCGATCAACCAGAACAAGATGGCGAGCGCGATCGACTTCTTCACGCGCTTTGCAAGGCCGAAAGAGACGAAAAAGCGGCCGAAGGAGCCTGCGAAATGACTCGACGGCAGGG
>JANOPR010000628.1:0-2817 GCA_031421955.1 Burkholderiales bacterium | reverse complement strand
CGGTTGGCGGCACGCAGGATGCTTCCCGTCGAACGGTAGTTCTGCTCCAGCGCAATGACCTTCAGTCGCGGGTAGTCGCTCGGCAGGCGCTTCAGGTTGTCGATGGTTGCGCCGCGCCAGCCGTAGATGCTCTGGTCGTCGTCACCGACCGCCGTGAACAACCCGCGCTCGCCGACCAACGCCTTGAGCAGTTCGTACTGCACGGCGTTGGTGTCCTGGTACTCGTCGATGAGGACGTGGCCAAAGGTGGCCTGCCACTTGCTGCGCACGTCGGCCTCGCGCTGCAACAGCTTGAGCGGCAGACCGATGAGGTCGTCGAAATCCACCGCCTGGTACGCAGCCAGGCGCTCCTCATAGCGCTGCATCACGCGCGCGGCGACACGCTCGTTGTCGTCGCAGGCCGCGCTGGCCGCGCCATGGCTGTCCAGCCCCTGGTTTTTCCACAGGCTGATGGTCCACTGCCATTGCCGCGCCAGCTTGGCGTCCGTCGTGCCACCCGCATCGCGCAGCACACCCAGCACGTCGTCGCTGTCGAGAATCGAGAACTGGGGCTTGAGCCCGACGCGTTCGCCATCGGCGCGCAGCATGCGCACGCCCAGCGAGTGGAAGGTGCTGACCGCAAGATCCTTGGCCGCGCGCGAACCGACCAGGGCCTTGGCGCGCTCTCGCATTTCCTGCGCGGCCTTGTTGGTGAACGTGATCGCCGCCACCTGCCGGGCCTCCAGGCCGCTTTGCAGCAGCTTGCCGATCTTGTGCACGATCACGCGCGTCTTGCCCGATCCCGCACCCGCCAGCACCAGGCACGGACTGCCGAGGTGGTACACGGCTTCGAGCTGGGCGGGGTTGAGCGATTCGGACATCAGGTCGGGAGCTGCGAGCACGTGGCCAAAGATCCTAACCGGCGCACTCCCGCCTCACTGTGCTAGGCGCGACGCCATGGATACTTCGCGCTGCATGCAGGCCATCCTTGCCGTCACCGTTCCGTTCTTCGCGCTCGTGCTTTGCGGCTACCTCGCAGCCCGCCAGCGCGTGTTGCCCGAGGCAGCGATTCCGGGGCTGAATGCCTTCGTGCTGTATTTCGCCCTGCCTTGCCTGCTGTTTCGCTTTGGCGCGAGCACGCCCCTGGCGCAGTTGCTGAATCCGGTCGTGCTGATGGTCTACCTCGCCAGTGCCGTGGTGATCGTGTTCTTCACGATCGCGGTCACGCTGTCGCCACGGGTGCAGATGAAGGACGCTGCCTTCGGCGCACTGGTGGCGGCGTTTCCGAACACCGGCTTCATGGGTGTGCCCCTGTTGGTGGCGTTGTTCGGCCCGCCGGCTGCGGGCCCCGTGATCAGCTCGGTGCTGGCCGATCTGTTCATCACGAGTTCCCTGTGCATCGCGCTGGCGCAGGCGCACGAGGCCAAGGGCTCGGGGGCCGGCGCGGGCGCGGCGGCGATCAAAGCCCTGCGCGGCGCGTCGACCAATCCGCTGCCCTGGGCAATCGCGCTCGGTGCGGGCACGTCTGCAGCGGGGTGGCAGCTGAGCGGACCGCCCGAAGTGGTCGTGCGCATGCTCGCCGACGCGGCCACCCCGGTGGCGCTGTTCACCATCGGCGCCGTGCTCTGGCGAGCCGGGCAGCATGCCCATACGCGCACGCCGGCGTCGTTGTATCTGCCGGTCGCGGCGATCAAGTTGTTCGTTCACCCGCTGCTGGTGTTCGCGTTGTGCGTGTCGGCGCGTGCAATGGGCGCGCCGCTGTCGGCATTCGAGGTCATGGTGCTGACGCTGGCCGCAGCACTGCCCAGCGCGAGCAACGTCTCGTTACTGGCCGAGCGCTACGGCGCAGACAATGGCCGCGTCGCGCGCATCATCCTGGCCACGACAGCGCTGGCTTTCGGCAGCTTCTCGCTGCTGGCTTGGCTGTTTGGCGCGCAGTCACCAGCCTGATGACAACCCCAAGCTCACTTCGTTCGCGCCCCCCGAGGGGAACGCGGGCCGCTTGGGAGCGGCCCTGCGCTGGCCTGACCCGGCTTGCGCCACGCAAGTCACGGCCAGATTGCACATTGCCGCTCGCGCCATCGTGTCGCCGGGGCTGCGCCGGTCAACTGCCGGCGCGACACTCGCGTTGGTCAGCCCAACCAATGAAGGAGATGACTGTGAAGAAACTTCTATCGACGCTGCTTTCGGCCGTTGGCGCTGTCTGCGCCGCGCCGGCCTGGTCGGCAGTGGACGTCGGCGTGGGCATCACGATCCGCGAGCCCGGCGTCTATGGCCGCATCGAGATTGGCAGCCAGCCCCCGCCGCCGCTGCTGTACCCGCAGCCGGTGATCATCACCCGCCCTGCCGTGGTGGTGCAGCAGCCACCGATGTACCTGTATGTACCGCCCGGCCACGCCAAGGACTGGCGCAAGCATTGCGGCAAGTACAACGCCTGCACCAGGCCTGTGTACTTCGTGCAGGAGACCTGGGTCCAGGATCGCTATGACGAACGCCATGGCAAGGGCAAAGGCAAGAACAAGAACAAGGGCAAGAAGCACGACGACTGAGGCCAAGACCGCAGGCCAGCGCCGGGCCGCTCCCAAGCGGCCTGCGCTCCCCTCGGGGGACGCGAGCGCAGCGAGCCAGGGGCAGTCATATCGCCAGCGGATCGACATCCACAGCCCACCGCAGCACCGCGCGGTGGGCTTTGTCTTTGTGGCGCAGCGTTTGCAAAGCCGGCAGCCACAGCGCGAGCAAGCGCTGCAGCGCGACACGCGAGCGCGATTCGACCAGCATTTGCATGCGCTCGACGCCGGCCACACGCGCCACGGGCGGTGGCACCGGCGGATAGATCAT
>JANOPR010000627.1:0-11551 GCA_031421955.1 Burkholderiales bacterium | reverse complement strand
CTACTGGAACCACCACGACCTGATGGACTTCACCGAGAACGTACTGCGCCACGCGGCGCGGGCTGCCGCCGGCAGCGCCACCCTCAGCTACGCCGGCAAGCCGGTTGAGCTGGACCGGCCGTTCGCGCGCCTGTCGGTGCGTGACGCGCTGGTCGAGCACGCCGGCCTGAGCGTTGCCGAGGCCGACGACACGGGCGTGCTGCGCGCCAAGCTGAACGCACTGGGTGAGGCGCCACCGGCCCGCTGGTCGCTGGCTGAGCTGCAATTCGCCATGTTCGAGGCCACGGTCGAAGACAAGCTCTGGCAGCCCACCTTCATCATCGATTACCCGGTCGAGGTGAGCCCCCTGGCGCGGGCGTCGGACACCAACCCGGCGGTCACCGAGCGCTTCGAGCTGTTCATCACCGGGCGCGAAATGGCCAACGGCTTCTCGGAGCTGAACGATGCCGAAGACCAGGCCGCGCGCTTCACGGCGCAGGCGGCGCACAAGGAGGCCGGCGACGAAGAGGCGATGTTCTACGACGCCGACTTCATTCGCGCCCTCGAGTACGGCATGCCCCCGGCCGGCGGCTGCGGCATCGGCATCGACCGCCTGATCATGCTGCTCACCGACAGCCCGAGCATCCGCGACGTGATCCTCTTCCCGGCCTTGCGTCGGGAAGCGTGATGCCCCCGGCATGCCGCGGCGACGGCTCTATCTGGTTACAAGACCGGGCCGCGGCACGTTAAACAAGTCGCGCTACTTTTTCGCAGGCGTTTGCCAACGCCCCGGGCAGGCGGCCCGCGGCCGGGGATCATGCATCGCTCAACTTCGAACGATTGCCGACCTGCCGACATGGACCCGCTGCAACACCACCCCATCTACACCCGCCTGATCACGCCGGCCGACCCCTTCGCGCGCCATGCGCTGCTGCACGACATGGAAGTGCAGCTGGCGCGCTTGCGACGCTGCCCCGGGTTGCAGGCGCGCGTGCAAAACTTCGTCGACCGCGGTGTGCCCTACTTCGCGCCTGCCGACGCACACTACCGCGAGTGGGCGGCACGCGCTTCCCAGCTTTGGGACGAGCTACACCAGCTCGAGCGCCCGTTGGCGCCAGCGGCCTAGGCCTAGGCCTAGGACTTTGGCGGCCGCGCCGCCTCGACCAGCCGCTTCTCGACCTCGGCCGCCGGCATCGCGCCGGGCACGCGCTTGCCGTCGGCAAAGAGAACCGCCGGCGTGCCGTTGATGCGGTGCTTGCGTCCGAAGGCGCTGTTGCGCTCGATCGCTGCGGTGTCGCAAGTGCCGGTGACGCTGGGCGGCGTCACACCGTCGATCATCCACGCGCGCCAGGTCTTCATCGCGTCTTTGGAGCACCACACGGCGCGCGACTTGTCGTTCGAGTCGGGGCCCAGCACGGGGTACAGGAAGGTGTAGATGGTCACGTCCTTGACCGTCAGCAGGTCACGCTCGAAGCGCTTGCAGTAGCCGCAGTTGGGGTCGGCAAACACCGCCATCTTGCGCGCGCCGCTGCCCTGCTTGATGACCATCGCGTCCTTGAACGGCAGCTTGTCGAAGTCGATGGCGTTGAGTTTGTCAAGGCGCTGCTCGGTCAGGTTGATCTTGGCCCGTGTGTCGAACACGGTGCCCTGGATCAAGTGGTTGCCCTGCTCGTCGGTGTAGAGCAACTCGTTGCCGATGCGCACTTCCCACAGCCCGGGGATCGGCGTCTTGCTCACTTCGTCGATCTTCGGGATGTCGGGCAGGCGCTCGGCGAGGTTCTTGCGGATCACGGCCTCCTGCGCGGCAACCGGCCAGGCCATCGCGGCGGCCAGGGCCAGCAGGGTCAAGGAGCGAAGCAGCATGGGGTGTCCGTCAAGAGGAGGGTCAGAGGCCGAGGGCGCGAGAGGTCAGCCAGCGCTTGAGCGGCGTGGCTGCATTGACCAGACCCAGCCCACGGTTGCGAAGTTCCCTGGCCCATGGCGACGGGTGTGAAAAAAGCTGCAGCAGGCCGTCGGTCATGCCGAGCATCGCACGGGTGGGCGTGTCGCGTTCGCGGGCATAGCGCTCGAGCAGGCGCAAGTCGCCCAGACCGCGCCAGGCTTCACGCCCGGCGATCACGTGCGCCAGCGCGACCACGTCGCCCAGGCCCAGGTTCAGGCCCTGGCCGGCCAAGGGGTGCACCAGGTGCGCGGCATCGCCCACCAAAGCCCAGCCAGGCCCGCAGACCCGCTCGGCGCGCGCCAGGGCCAGCGGCCAGGCCGTGCGCGCGCTCGCAAGCTGCAATTGGCCCGCGGCGCCGCCCGTGGCCTGCATCAACTCGGCCTCGAACGCCGCCTCGTCCAACGCCCCCAGTGCGACCGCGCGCTCGGATGGCAACGACCACACCAGCGCCAACCCGCGGCCGGCGGCGGGCCGGTCGGTGGGCAGCAGGGCCAGCACGTCGGGCGAGCGGAACCACTGGCGGGCCATGCCCTGATGCGGCTCGGTGGTACTCAGGCGGGCAGCGATCGCTCGCTGGCCGTAGTCATGCGTCTCGAAGGCCACGCCGAACTGCTCGCGCGTGACTGACGCCTTGCCCTCGGCCACCACCTGCAGGGCCGCCTGCACAGGCTCTGCCGTTCGCTCGACATGCGGCGCATAACGCAACGCCGAGGTCAGCTCGGCCTCGAGCGCAGCCGCATCGACGATCCAGGCCAACTCGCGCACCTGCTGCTGCCAGGCCGAGAAGCGCAAGATCTCGGCCGCGCTGTCGTCGCCCTGCACCCGCATGTCATAGACGGCCGTGCGCGCGTCAGCGGGCAGCGCAGACCAGACCTTCAGCGAGTCGAGCAGCGCGACCGATGCCGCATTGAGCGCATAGGCACGCACATCTTCTTCGCGCACCGCAGCCGCTGGTGTCATGGCCACCGACAAGCCCCGGCGCGACAAGGCCAGCGCAGCAGCCGAGCCGACGATGCCACTGCCACGAACCTGGACGTCGAAGGTTTTCATCGAGTTGCATTCTAGTTTTCATGCGCGGCGACAATGGCGCCTTCGAATTTGCGCGTGATCTGTTCCGATGAACTCGCCCTGGATACGCCGCACGGCCCTGGCCATCGGCGCGCTGTTGCTGCTGCTCGCCATCGCCGCGGGCGTGCTGGTGGCCACTTTCGACGCCAATCGCTACAAGGGCCTGGCCATCGACTGGATGAAAGCCGAGCGCCAGCGCACGCTGGCCATCGACGGGCCGATCGAGTTGTCGGTGTTCCCGCGGCTGGCCATCAAGGTCTCGAAGGTGCGCCTGTCCGAGCGTGCGCCCGCGCACATGACCGAGTTCACCTCGATCGACGAGGCCTCGTTGTCGCTGCAGTTGTTGCCGTTGCTGCGCAAGCAGGTCGTGATCGACCGCATCAGCGCCCGCGGCGTGCGCGCGGCGTACACGCGCGACGCCAAGGGGGTGAGCAACATCGACGATCTCCTGGCCCGCGACAGCGCGGCGGCCAGCGCAACCCCCGCCCCCAGCGGCGAAGCGCTGCGCTGGGACATCAGTAAGGTGCAGCTCGACAACCTGCAACTGCGCGTCCGCGATGCGATGGCTCAACGGGCGGGTGAGATCACGCTGCAGTCGTTCAGCTCGGGCCGCCTGGCCAATCGGGCCGAGTCGCCGATCACGCTGCGCGCCAGCGTGCACCTGACACAGCCGCAGCCGCTCAAGCTCACGCTCGAGGGCCGCGCGACGCTGGCGCTGGACCTGGACAAGAAGGCGGCCACGCTGAGTGGCCTCAAGCTCGACCTGCAGGGCGACGCCGCCGGCGTCAAGGGGCTCGCGCTCGCAGTCCAGGCCAAGAAACTGGTCTACAGCCTGGCCGGTCAGCAATTCGAACTCGATACCTTGAAACTCGCGCTGAGCGGCAAGCGGGGCGCCGATCCTTTCGAGCTGGCGCTCGACTGGCCGCAACTGCAGGTCGATGCGCAGCAACTCAAGGGCAGCGCGCTGAGCGGGCGCTACAAGCTGGCCGGCGCGACGGCGCTGGCAGGGACGTTGCGCTCTGCGGCGCCGAGCGGCAACTTCGATGCGCTGCGCCTGCCGGGCGTGGTGCTGACGCTGGCCGGCAGCGCCGGGCCGCGCAAGATCGACGGCACGCTGAAGACCGACGTGCTGCTGCGCATCGGCCGCCAGGCGCTGGCCCTGGAGCGCCTGGACCTCGCGGCAACGATGGCCGGGTCGAGCCAGCAGGCGCTGCAGATCGCGCTGCGCGGACATGCCGGCGCTGACGCCAAGGCGGCGCAGTGGGCCGTGGACGGCGCCCTCAACAGCAACCGGTTCGAGAGCCACGGCAGCGCGGTCCTCGGCGGCGCGGTGCCGCGGCTCTTGGCCAGCGCGCGCTTCGACAGCCTGGACCTGAACAAGCTGCTCGGCCCGGACAAGCCCACGCCGACCGCCGCCGCGCCCGCCGACACGCCCGTGCAACTCGATGGCCTGCGCGCAGTCAACGGTCAGTTCAACTTGGTCGCCAAGGCGCTGGCGTTTCGCCAGTACAGGGTGGCCGACGCCAGGATCGACGCGACCCTGGACAACGGCACGCTGCGCATTGCACGCCTGGCCGGCCAGGCCTGGGGCGGCAGCCTCGAAGGCAGCGGCAGCGCCGAAGCGCGCAGCCAGCGCGTCACGGTCAAGCTCGCGGCCAGCGGCGTGAATGTGAATGCGCTGCTCAAGGACGTGGCCGGCAAGGACCTGCTCGAAGGCACCGGCCGCGTCAGCGCCGACCTGAACACGGTCGGTGCGAGCCTGGGCGCGCTGCGCTCCAACCTGGCCGGGACGGCGGCTCTGCAACTGCGCGACGGCGCCGTCAAGGGCATCAACCTGGCGCGCTCGATGCGCCAGGCCAAGGCCGCGCTGTCGGGGCAGCCCGACGCAAGCAGCAAGGCGCGTGAGACCGAGAAGACCGACTTCTCCGAGTTGAGCGCGACGGCAAGGATTGCCAACGGCGTGGCGCAAAGCGACGACCTCGACCTGAAGAGCCCGTACCTGCGCATCGGCGGCGCGGGCCGCTTCGACATCGGCCGCGGCACGATCGACTACACCGCACGGGCCACGGTGGTGGCCGCGCCGGCGGGCCAGGACGGCAGCGACCTGGCCGCACTGCGCGGCGTGACCGTGCCGGTGCGGCTCAGCGGGCCCTTCGAGGCCATCGACTGGAACATCCAGTGGTCGGCTGTGGCGGCGGCGGCGGTCCAGAGCAAGCTCAAGGACAAGCTCGCCGAGCGCCTTGGCGCGCGCCTGGGCGGCGCGCCCGCAGCCGCGGCATCGGCGCCGGCCACGCCGCAAGACAAACTCAAGGACCGATTGAAGGGACTCTTCAAGTGAACACCGCCGCGCCCAAGGCGCAAGACGACCTGCTGCTCAGCAGCCTGCATGTGCATCCGATCAAGTCCTGCGCCGGCGTCGCCGTCGACGAGGCGCTGCTGATTGAAACCGGGCTCGAGTTCGACCGCACCTGGATGGTGGTCGATGAACACGGCGAGTTCCTGACCCAGCGCGAACTGCCGCGCATGGCCCTGGTCAAGCCCAAGCTGCGCGCCGACGACGTCGAGTTGCGCGCGCCAGGCATGCTGGCGCTGCACCTGCTGCTCGACAGCGCCGAAGCGGCCTGCCGTGTCACGGTCTGGGGCGACACGGTCGCGGCCTACGACATGGGCGACCTGGCCGCGCAATGGTTCAGCGACTACCTTGGCCGCCGCGTTCGCCTGGCGCGCTTCGACCCTGCCGAACGCCGCCTGGCCGACGCGAAGTGGACGGGGCCCTTCGAGTCCGAAACCGCGTTCTCCGACGGCTTCCCGCTGCTGGTCACGTCCACGGCCTCGCTGGCCGAGCTGAACCGCCGCCTGCTCGCCGCCGGCCACGACGCGGTCTCGATGCAGCGCTTTCGCCCGAACCTCGTGCTCGACGGCATCGACGACGCGCATGGCGAGGACTTCATCGACGAGCTGACGATCGAGTCGCCCGACGGGCCCGTGCTGTTGAAGCTGGTCAAGCCCTGCGGCCGTTGCACGATCCCCGATGTCGACCCGGCGAGCGCCGTGCAAGGCCACGCCGTGGCTGAGGCGCTGGCGGCCTACCGTGCCGAGCCGCGCATCGGCGGCGGCCTGGCCTTCGGCATGAACGCAATCGTCGTCTCGGGCGTGCTGCACCGCCTGCGCGTGCGCGCGCGCGTGCAGGCCCGGCTGAATTTCTAGCCCCATGTCAGCCCAGCGCGGACTGCCGAGCTGGCAGTTGTTTGCAATCGCCGTCGTCATCTGGAGCACGACCTGGCACGCGATCCTGTACCAGTTGGCATCGGCCCCGCCCGAAGCCGGCGTCGCGCTGCGCTTTGCGCTGGCGGGTGCGGTGGCGCTCGGCATTGCGGCCTGGCGCGGCGAGCGCCTGCGCTGCACGGCGCGCGAGCACGGACGCATCGCGCTGCAGGGCGTGTTCATGTACTCGCTGTCCTACCTGTGCGTCTACCACGCCGAGCGGTATGTGGCGTCGGGCCTGGTCGCGGTCGGCTACTCGGCCTCACCGCTGGTCAACGGCATCGGCGCCTGGCTGCTCTGGCGCAGTGCGCTGACGCCGCGTTTCATAGTCGGCGGCGTGCTCTGCGTGGCCGGCGTGGCCTTGGTCTACGTCCCCGAGTTTGGCCGCGTCGTGGGCGGCGACGCGACGCTGCGTGGCGCCCTGTTCACCGTCGCTGCGGTGCTGTTGTCTGCCGCGGGCAGCCTGCTGGCCAGCCGCAATGCCGTGCACCAGTTGCCGTTCTGGCCGACGATCGGCTGGGGCATGCTCTACAGCGCGGTGCTGTCGGGCCTGGTGCTGTGGGCCAGCGGCCAGCCAGTGGCGCTGCCTTCGCCCGCAGCAGCCCCCGCGTGGTGGTTGTCGCTGATGTATCTGGCGATTGCCGGCTCCGTGATCGCCTTCGCCTGCTACCTCAGGCTGCAGCAGCGCATCGGCCCGGGCGCGGCGTCGACCGTCGGCGTGATGACGCTCTTTGTCGCGCTCGCAGTTTCAGCCGCACTCGAAGGCTTTCGTCCGACCGCCCTGACCTGGCTCGGCGGCGCGCTGGCTTTGCTGGGCAATCTGCTGATCCTGCGGCCACACTGGGGCACGGCTCTGGTGGCACGCTACCGGCGATCCGCCGTCGATCCGAACGCGAGCTAGCCCCAACCTACAATCATCAGTTCGGCCCCTGAGAAAACCCCCATGAGTCTGCAATGCGGCATTGTCGGCCTGCCCAACGTCGGCAAGTCGACCCTTTTCAACGCCTTGACGAAGGCCGGCATCGCAGCCGAGAACTACCCCTTCTGCACCATCGAGCCCAATGTTGGCGTGGTCGAGCTGCCCGACCCGCGGCTGGCGACGTTGGCGGCGATCGTCAGACCTGAGCGCGTGGTGCCGGCGATCGTCGAGTTCGTCGACATCGCCGGGCTGGTCGCCGGGGCGAGCAAGGGCGAAGGGCTTGGCAACCAGTTTCTGACGCACATCCGCGAGACCGACGCGATCGTCAATGTGGTGCGCTGTTTCGACGACGACAACGTGATCCATGTGGCCGGCAAGGTCGACCCGCTGGCCGACATCGAGATCATCCAGACCGAGCTCTGCCTGGCCGACCTGGCCACGGTGGAGAAGAGCCTGGTGCGCTACACCAAGGTCGCCAAGTCAGGCGGCGACAAGGAAGCAGCTCGCCTGGTGGATGTGCTGCGCAAGTGCGAAGCCGCGCTCGACCAGGCCAGGCCGGTGCGCAGCATTGACTTCAGCAAGGAAGAGCGCGTGGTGCTCAAGGGCCTGTGCCTGATCACGGCCAAGCCGGCCATGTTCGTCGGCAACGTGGCGGAAGACGGCTTCGAGAACAACCCGCACCTCGACCGCCTGCGCGAGTTCGCCGCGCGGCAGGGCGCCCCCGTGGTGGCAATCTGCGCCAAGACCGAGGCGGAGCTGGCAGACATGGAAGACGAAGACCGCGCGCTGTTCCTGGCTGAAATGGGCCAGACCGAGCCCGGCCTGGCGCGCCTCATTCGTGCCGCCTTCAAGCTGCTGGGCCTGCAGACCTACTTCACCGCCGGCCCCAAGGAAGTGCGCGCCTGGACGATCCATGTCGGCGACACCGCGCCGCAAGCTGCGGGCGTGATCCACACCGATTTCGAGAAGGGCTTCATCCGAGCCCAGACGATCGCTTTCGACGACTACGTGGCCTACAAGGGCGAGCACCTCGCCAAGGACGCCGGCAAGATGCGCTCCGAGGGCCGTGAGTACGTGGTCAAGGACGGTGACGTGTTGAACTTCCTGTTCAGCAGCTGACGCCCGCGCCGATGCAGGCCCGCGCGACCCGCTCGCCGACGGCCCCCCGCTGGGGGTGGGTCTTTGCGATCAGCTTTGTCGCCTACCTGGTGACGGCCCGGCTGGGCCTGATGCTGGCCATCCCGCCCGGGATTGCCTCGCCGCTGTGGCCGGCTGCGGGGGTGGCGCTGGTGGCGGCACTGCTGTGGGGCCGCGGCGCGCTGGTCGGCATCGCGCTCGGCTCGATGGCGGCCAACCTGTGGTTCACGACCTCGGGCCTGCCCGGCGCGGTCGATCTCGCTGTCACGGCGGCCATCGGCGCGGGCGCCGCCCTGCAGGCCTGGCTGGGTGCTGCACTGGTCAAACGCTACGCCGGCCAGCCCCTGCTGCTAGCCGAGCCGCGGCAGCTGTGGCGTTTCTACGGCCTGGGTGGCTTGCTGGCGAATTGCATCAGCGCCAGCGTCGGCCTGGCCGCGCTGTGGGCCGCGGGGCGGCTTGATCTCGAGCAGGCCCCGCTGCACTGGGCCGCCTGGTGGGTCGGCGACACCTTGGGCGTGCTGGTCTTCGCCCCGGTGCTACTGAGCCTGATCGGCCAGCCGCGCGATGTGTGGGCTCCGCGCCGCTGGCCGGTGGCACTGCCGCTGGTGGTGGCGATGCTGCTGATGGGTGCGGGCATCCGCATCATGATCAAGCTCGACGCCGACCAGGCACGGGCCGCCTTCCAGCGCGAAGCCAGCAGCGCCGCTGATGGCGTCAAGGATCGCGTGGCGGCCTCCTTGCATGCCCTCGAAGCGATGCGAGGCCTGCTCAGCGAGTCTGCTGCGCCCACACGTGACGCGTTTCGCCGCGCCAGCGCCCCGTGGCTCGTGGACACAGCGGGCCTGCAGGCGCTGGGCTGGAACGAGCGGGTCGCGCGCGCCGATGTCGCGGCCTTCACCGCCCGCGAGCAGCTTGCGGGAGCACCCGGGTTTCGCGTCTTCGACCGCCAGGATGCCGGCGCGGCCGATGCCGGCGACTCCGACGTACACGCAATTCGCTTCATCGAGCCTTTGCAGCGCAACGCGGCGGCGCTCGGTGTGAACACCCAGTCGATCGCCATCGCGCGGGAGGCCATTGCCCACGCGGCGCGCAGCGGCCGTCCCAGGGCCAGTTCGGGTCTCAGGTTGACCCAGGGTGGTGTCGGCGTGGTCGTGTACCAGGCGGTCTACCACGGCGCACCGGCCACCGAAGCCGAGCGCGTAGCAACACTGCGCGGCGTGGTCTTCGCCACCCTGCGCCCGGATGAAGTGATGCGCGCCGTGACGGCCGGGATGCCGCCGTCGCTGCAGTTGTGCCTTGTCGACAACGATGCCTTGCCGGCCCTGCGCGTGCTGGCTGGAGCTCCGGGCTGTGACAGCTTGGCACCCGCCTCGCTGGTGCACGTCACGCCCGTCACGGTTGGCGGCCGTGCGTGGAGCGTGCGCGTGTTCGCCGATGCGCAGATGGCGCAAGGCACCGCCACGACCTGGCCGTTCGCACTGGTCGGGCTGCTGGCCGCGGCGATGCTGGGCGCGCTGCTGCTCACCGTCACCGGCCGCACGCGCCGCATCGAGGCCGCGGTGCTGCAGCGCACGGCCGAGCTGCAAGCCGAGATGGCCGAGCGCGAGCGCACCAGCACTGCGCTGCGCGAGAGCCAGCAGCAGTTGCGCAATATCCTCAACCATGCCCCGATCGGTGTGGCCTACACCGACACGCAGGGCCGAATCCTCGATGCCAACCCGAAGCTGGGCGAGATGCTGGGCCGCACCGGCGACCGGCCGGTGGCGACCCATGTCATCGACCTGCTGCACGAGGAGGACCGCCACACCGAGGCCGACATCCGCAACCGCCTGCTGCGCGGCGATGCGCCGATGGCGCGCCGGCAGTTGCGCTGCCAACGCGTCGACGGCCAGACCTTGTGGACGCAAGTCGGTGTCAGCCTGTTGCGCGACGCGCACGGCGAACCCCATCGCATGGTCTGGGTGCTGGAAGACATCACCGAGCACCTGGCGCTGGAGGAGGCCCATCGCGCCCAGCGCGGTGCCGAGGCGGCCAACAAGGCGAAGAACGAGTTCCTGTCGCGCATGAGTCACGAACTGCGCACGCCGCTCAACGCCATGCTCGGGTTCTCCCAACTCCTCGAGCTCGATCGCCGTCAGCCGCTGACGCCGCACCAGATCGAGTGGACCGGGCAGATCCGGCAGGCCGGCTGGCATCTGCTGCACATGATCAACGACACGCTGGATCTGGCACGCATCGAGTCGGGTCATGTCGAGCTTGACCCCCGCCCGCTCGACCTCAACGAGCTGGTCGCCGGCGCCAAGGGCCTGTTGGCGCACAACGCAGAGAAGCGCGGCGTGCGCGTCGAAGTGCGCCTGTTCGAACAGGCCTCGACCGTGCTCGGCGACCACACGCGCGTCAAGCAGATCCTGATCAACCTGCTGTCCAACGCCATCAAGTACAACGTCGATCAGGGCCATGTGCTGATTTCCAGCCACATGACGTCTGCCGGCATGGTGGCGCTGGAGGTCAGTGATACCGGTCCGGGCATGACCGCCGACCAGCTGGCGCAGCTGTTCCAGCCGTTCAACCGGCTCGGGCGCGAAGCGGGCACGGTCGAAGGCACCGGGATCGGCCTGGTCATCAGCCTGCGGCTAGCGCAATTGATGGGTGGCACCCTGCGCGTGCGCAGCACCGCAGGCAACGGCGCCACGTTCGTGCTCGAGTTGCCGCATGCGGCCACCGAGACGGCGCCGCGGGCGTTCGACGATGACGAGGTCAACCTGACCGACGCCGCCTACCGGCAGCGCGTGGTGCATTACATCGAGGACAACGAAACCAACGCCGAGGTCATGCGCGGCATCCTGGCGTTGCGTCCGCAGATCAAGGTCGAGGTCTCGGCGCTCGGCCTGGATGGCTTGTCGGCGATCCGCCAGCGCCGGCCGAGCCTGATCCTGCTCGACATGCACCTGCCCGACATCGATGGGCTCGAACTGCTGCGCCACCTGCAAGCCGACGCGCAAACCTCCGACATCCCGGTGATCGTCGTCTCAGCCGACGCGACCCAGGAACGCATCCGCGAGGCCATCGCGGCCGGCGCCACGCACTACCTGACCAAGCCGGTCAATGTGCCGCAGTTCCTGGCCGCACTCGATGAACTGCTCGAGCAACTCGACACGCTGTTTGGATAAGTTTGCGCACGCTATCTGTTTATCAGCCTGAATATGAGGCTGTCTCAACAGCTCATGGCTGAGCCCACCGGG
>JANOPR010000626.1:0-4287 GCA_031421955.1 Burkholderiales bacterium | reverse complement strand
CCAAGGGCGGCGACGAGGCCGACCAGATCTATCGCCTGGATCTGAGCAGCCGGCAGACCACACTGTTGACCAACCCCGACGAGCGTCACTCGATGTCGGGCTGGTTGCGCCAGTCGGGCCAGCTGATCTACAGCTCGGTGCCGCTGGACCGCACGGCGCAGGGCGGCACACGGGCCGCCCCCACGACCACGCTGTGGTCGGTCGATCCGCTGCACCCGACGAGCCGGCGCAAGCTGGTCGAACTGCAGGGGCCGGGGTGGTTCCCGGGCGCGGTGTCGGAAGATGACCGCACGGTGGCGCTGATCCGCTACCGCTCGGCCAACGAGTCCCAGGTCTGGCTGCTCGACCTGGCCAGCGGCGCGCAACGCCAGGTGCTGCCCGCGCCAGGCGAAAGCCTCAAGGCGACGCATTTCGCCAGGGAATTCTCCAAGGACGGCAAGCGCCTCCTGATCACGAGCGACCGCGCCGGCGAATTCCGCGAATTGATGAGTTATGACCTGGCCGCGGCCAGCCTGACCCGCGTGAGTTCGCACATTCCGTGGGACGTGAGCGGCGGCGCGGGCTCCCACGACGGGCGTTGGCTGGCTGCGCAGGTCAACCACGACGGCCGCGAAGAACTGCGCATGTTCGACGCGCAGTCGTTCAAGGAACTCGCGGCACCCGCAGTGCCGGTCGGCAGCATCGGTGGCATGGACTTTCATCGCGTCACACATCAACTGGCCTACGCGATGAACACGGCTCGGGGCCCGGGCCAGATCCACGTGCTCGACCCCGCCAGCGGGCGCAGTGTGCAGTGGACGCGAGCCCACACGCCGGCGGGGATCGATACCTCGACCTATGCCGACCAGCGTGTCGTGCGCTGGAAGAGTTTCGACGGCCTGCAGATCTCGGGTCTGTATACCCAGCCGCCGGCGCGCTTTGCGGGCAAGCGGCCGGTCATCGTGTCGATCCACGGCGGCCCCGAGGCGCAAGCAATGATGGGCTTTCAGGGGCGTTGGAACTACTTCGTGCAGGAGCAGGGCATTGCGGTGATCGAGCCCAACGTGCGCGGCTCGTCGGGCTATGGCAAGACTTTCCTGGCCCTGGATAACGGCGTCAAACGTGAGGATTCCGTGAAGGACATCGGCGCCCTGCTCGACTGGATCGCGCAGCAGCCCGATCTGGACGCATCGCGCGTGCTCGTCACCGGCGGCAGTTACGGCGGCTACATGACGCAGGCGGTCAGCGTGCATTACAGCGACCGCATCGTTGGCGGCCTCACCAATGTCGGGATCTCGAACTTCGTCTCCTTTCTGACCCATACCGAAAGCTACCGCCGCGACCTGCGCCGCGCCGAATACGGCGACGAGCGGGACCCGGCGATGCGCGCCTTCCTCGAGAAGATCTCACCGCTGAACAACGCCGAGAAGATCAGGAAGCCGCTGTTCGTGGTGCAGGGCAAGAACGATCCGCGCGTGCCGTTCACCGAGAGCGAGCAGATCGTGGCCAAGGTGCGCGCCAACGGCCTGCCGGTCTGGTACCTGCGCGGCGAGAACGAGGGCCATGGCTTTGCCCGGCAGGAAAACGCCGACTTTCTCTTCTACGCGATGGTCAAGTTCGTCGAGCAGACGCTGTCGCGCTGAGGCGGGCCGCTCAGCGGGCTCGGGCGCGGGTGCCGAGGTGCCTGCGCCACGCTGCAGTTCGTCGCGCGCCCATGCGGCCTGTCGCACGCGGCTCGCGGCGGCGATGCCGCGCTGATACGGTGTACTACATCAGCAACACACCCGACCGCGAGGCCGCCACACCCATGCAGACCTGGAACGACAAGCTGCCGATCTACCAGCAATTGGCGGATCTGCTGGCCGCCAACCTGCTGGATGGCGATCCTGCAGAGGGCGAACCCATGCCCTCGGTGCGCGCGCTGGCGGGGCACTACCTGCTGAACCCCTTGACGGTCAATCGGGCGCTGCAGGCGCTGGGGGAGGAAGACCTGCTGGAGACACGCCGCGGCATCGGCATCTACGTCAGAGCCGGCGCGCGTCAGCGTCTGCTGGATGTCGAGCGCGAACGGTTCTTGAACGAAGAGTGGCCACGACTGCGCGCCCGGCTTCATCGCCTGGGAATCGGCGCGGCGCAACTGGACTGGGAGGAACAGTGATGAGCGAGCAATTGGTCGAGGCCCGCGAACTCAGTGTGCGCTACGGCGCCAAGGTCGCCGTCGACGCCGTGAGTTTCACGATCCCGAAGGGCCGCGTGGTGGGCCTGCTGGGGCACAACGGTGCCGGCAAGACCACGCTGATGAAGGCCATGGTCGGGCTGGCCCACTGCGAAGGCGCCCTGTCGGTGCTCGGCCTGCAGCCACGCCAACAGCGCGTGGCGCTGCTGCAGTCGGCCTGCTACATCCCCGACGTGGCCATCCTGCCGCGCTGGGCCCGGGTCGGTGAACTGATCACGTTGATGAGCGGCCTGCATCCCCGCTTCTCTGCCGAGCGCGCACGCGCTCTGCTGCGCCGAACCAGCGTGGGGTTGAATGACAGGGTCAAGACCTTGTCCAAAGGCATGGTCGTGCAGGCGCACCTGGCGCTGGTGGCGGCGATCGACGCCAGGCTGATGATCCTCGACGAGCCGACGCTGGGCCTGGACGTCCTCTCACGCAAGGCCTTCTACGAGATGCTGATCGACGAGTGGTGCGACGGTGAACGCAGCGTCGTGATCTCGACCCACCAGGTCGAGGAAATCGAGTCCTTGCTGTCCGATGTGCTGATGCTCAACGAAGGCAAGCTCGTGCTGTCCATCAGCCTCGAGGACATGGATCGGCGCTTCGTCGCGCTCAGCCATGACGCCGCGGTGGCCGATCAGATGGCCGCGGCCCACCCGCTGCTGCGCTATCGCGTGCAAGGCGGCAGTGCGTCGATCTTCGACGGCGAGCCGCCTGCGCATGTGCAAGCCCTTGGCACGCGTGTGCGTCCGAGCCTGGTCGACCTGTTCGTTGCGCTCACGCGCAAGCCCGAACTCGATCGCACCCAATTCTGAGTTCGCCTGGAGACCGACATGACCCACCTGATTCCCTTGATGCGTCGCGAGTGGCTGCAACACCGCTTCGCGTGGATGCTGCTGGTGCTGGTGCCGCTGGCACTGGCGGTTGTGGCGCTGAGCCTTGGCCAGGTCGAACTCGAACAGGACATCGTCGCGCGAACGCCGGACGACCTTGCCGCGATGCTTGCATTGATGTCGTTCGTGGCGACGACCTCAATCATCTTTCTGCTCGTATGGCTGACGTCGCTCTTCATCACGGTCACGCTGGCCCGGCGCGACCATGCTGACCGCTCGATCGAGTTCTGGCTGTCGCTGCCCACCGGTCATGCGGAAAGCCTTGCCGCACCGCTGCTGGTGCATCTGCTGTTGGTGCCGGCGGCCGCAGTGGTACTCGGGTTGCTGGGCGGTGGCGCGATCTCGCTGCTGGTTGTGACGCGATTCGTCGGCCCGGGCGAATGGCTCGCACTGCCGTGGGGCAGCATGTTGGCTGCGACGCTGTCGCTGGCGGGCCGCATCGTCGCGGGGCTGCCGCTGGCCACGCTGTGGCTGTCGCCGCTGATCCTGCTGGCGGTGCTGTCCAATGCGTTCTTCAAGCGCTGGGGCCTGCCGGTGCTGGCGGTCGGCCTCGGACTGGGCAGCGCCGTGCTGCAGTATGTGTTCGGTCAACCCCTGCTCGCCGAAGCCCTGGGCCGCCTGGCTCGCGGCGCAGGACTGGCCTTGGCGGGCGCGAGCCGGCAGGGCGTGGTCATGAACGCCCAATCCGATGTCATCCAGTCGCTGCAGGCTCTGCCCGGCTGGGCTGCCACCGACTTTCTGGCGGCATTGCGCGACGCCGCCAGCCCGGCGTTTGCGGCTGCGCTGGCGGTATCCGCGGCGCTATTCATGGCGCTTGTGTGGTGGCGCCAGCGCGGCGCGGCGATCGCGGGTTGACGACGACCGGCCCTCACGGGCCGGTGCCACGGTCAGTGGTTGGTGCCGTCGAAGAACTGCGCGTCCTCGGTCGAACCCTTCAACGCGGCGGTCGAAGACAGGCGCTCGATCGTGGTCGTGACCGCGTCGAAGTAGCCGGTGCCGACCTCGCGCTGATGCTTGACTGCGGTGAAGCCGCGGCTGGCGGCGGCGAATTCCTTCTCCTGCAACTCGACGAAGGCGCTCATGTGGTTGCGCGCATAGCCGTGCGCCAGCTCGAACATCGAGTGGTTCAGGCTGTGGAAGCCGGCCAGCGTGATGAACTGGAACTTGTAGCCCATGGCGCCGAGCTCGCGCTGGAAC
>JANOPR010000625.1:0-1543 GCA_031421955.1 Burkholderiales bacterium | reverse complement strand
CAGGGCGGCTGCGGCCAGGGCCAGCAGGGTGCGGATGGGGGATGTCATGGTCGGTCTCCTGAACAAGTCGGTGTGTCGTGGCGCGAAGGCTCAGCCCCAAACTTCGGCGGCGGTCTCGACCACCAATCGCAATTTGGCGCGCTGGGCTTCGACTGCGATGTTATTGCCATGCACCGTAGAGGAAAACCCGCACTGTGGGCTCAGGGCCAGTTGGTCGAGCGGGGCGAACTTGGCGGCCTCGTCGATGCGCCGCTTGAGATCGTCCTTGCTTTCCATCTCGCCGAACTTGGTCGTCACCAGCCCCAGCACCACGATCTTGCCTTTGGGCAAAAAGCGCAGCGGGCGGAAGTCACCACTGCGGGCGTCGTCGTACTCCATGAAGTAGGCGTCGAGCTTCATCTCCGACAGCAAGGCCTCGGCCACCGGCTCGTAGTTGCCGGCCGCCGCATGCGTGCTCTTGAAGTTGCCGCGGCACAGGTGCATGGCCAGCACCATGCCCGGCGGCTTGCGCTCGACGACCTTGTTGATGAACTTCGCGTAGCGGTGCGGCTACTCGTTGGGGTCGTCGACTCGCGAGCGCGCCGCCTCGCGCATCTTCTCGTCGCAGAGGTAGGCCATGTTGGTGTCGTCCATCTGCACGTAGCGGCAGCCCGCGTTGTACAGCGAGCGCAGCTCGTCACCATAGGCCTCGGCCACGTCGTCATAGAACGCGGGCTCGAGCTCGGGATAGTGTTCCTTGCTGATGCCCGCGCGCCCGCCCCGAAAGTGCAACATCGTCGGGCTGGGAATCGTCACCTTGGGCGTGCCCGTCTGGCTGACCTGGCGCTTGAGGAACTCGAAGTCGGCGCGCTGAATGTCCTTCACATGCCGCACCTTGTCGATCACGCGCATCACGGGCGGGGCCAGCTCTTCGCTGCCGTCGGGCTTCCTGATCGTGACCGGGATGTCGCTCTTGACGCCGCCGAGCTGTTCGAGGAAGTCGATGTGAAAGTAGGTGCGGCGGAACTCGCCGTCGGTGATGCTCTGCAACCCGACGTCCTGCTGGAACTTGACGATCTCGGTGATGGCCCGGTCTTCCACCGTGCGCAGTTGCTCGGCCGTGATCTCGCCACGCGCCTTTTGCGCGCGCGCGTCGAGCAGGAACTTCGGACGCAGGAAGCTGCCGACATGGTCGGCGCGAAACGGCGGGGCGGTGCGTAGAGTCATGGCTGGGTTCCGTCACGCAATACGGGACGATTGCGAGAAGCGCATCGTAAGTGCAAACCGCAGGCTGCCGCACAGGCCAACGCCCGCCAGGGCGATGGCCGCACGGGTCACACGCAGGCGACCGCGGCTACCGCTCTCACAGGCACGGCGCGGCAGCGGCAAGCCTGCGCGCAGTGGCAGGCGGCAGGTTGCGTCATCGCGCTACGGGGCCCAGACCTTCACGTCTGCAAAGCCCATCATTCGAAAAATGACGTAGTTCACCGCCGCTTCGCCCAGCGTGTCAGCGAAGACGACGATCTCGGCGTAGCGCGGTACACCCGCCTTGTCCAGCGCGTTC
>JANOPR010000624.1:0-3071 GCA_031421955.1 Burkholderiales bacterium | reverse complement strand
GACGGCGCGGCCGGTGCGAACCAGGTGCGGCTCGCAGCCGGCTGCGTGCGCGGCCTGCACATCGCGCAGCGTGTCGCAGACCATCGGCACGTGCGACATCACATCGTCCAGGCCGTAGCGCTCGCCAATCTGACGCATCATCCCCGGCAGCGGCTTGCGGCAGTCGCAGTGGTCTTCGGGCACATGCGGGCAAAAGAAGATGGCGTCGATGCGGCCGCCCGTCTCCGCCAGCAGCTGCATCATGTGGCGGTGCACGTCATTGAGCGACGCCATCTCGACCATGCCGCGGCCGATGCCCGACTGGTTGGTGGCGACCACGGCATGCCAGCCGGCCTGGTTCAGCCGCGCCACCGCTTCGAGCGCACCGGGGATCGGCACCCATTCGTTGGGCGCCTTGACATGGTCGTCGCGGAAGACATTGAGGATCCCGTCGCGGCCGAGGATCACGAGCTTGGTCTGGTGAGCATGCATGGCAGTGCCCCGGCTAGGTTGCGAGCTTGGACAGGTCGGCGACGCGGTTCATGGCCGCATGCAGCGTGGCCAGCAAGGCCAGCCGGTTGGCGCGCAGCGCTTCGTCTTCGGCATTGACCATTACGGTGTCGAAGAAGGCGTCGACGGGTGCCTTCAGCACCGCCAACTCGCGCAGGCTGGCGGCGTAATCACCGGTGTCGAACAGCGAATCAGCCACCGGCCGGACGTCGCGCAACGCGCGGTGCAGCGCTTGCTCGGCAGCTTCGACGAGGCTGGCTTCGTCGACGGTCGCGGCAGGCGCGGCATCGCTCTTTTTCAGGATGTTGGTGATGCGCTTGTTGGCGGCGGCTAGCGCCTTGGCTTCGGCCAACCGAGCAAACTCAGCGACCGCCCGCAGGCGCGCCGGCACTTGATGAAGCGGCGGCCGAAGCGCCAGTACCGCTTCAACCTGGGCATGTTCATAGACCTGTGTAAGCCGATTGGCGTTCCGGTCATACACAAACTGCGCCACCTCGCTCAGCGTCTCGGCCGAAACCAGGCCCTGCGGAAAGGCTGCCGCCGTCACCGACAGGAGGGCGGCCAAGTCGAGGGTAAACGGTCGTTTTGACAGCCGAGAAATCGTGCCAGCCAGTTCGAACGATCTGATCAATCCCAAGGCATTCCGTCGAAGGGCGTAAGGATCCTTGTCGCCGGTTGGCTTCAGGCCGATCGCCCAAATGCCGATCAGAGTTTCGCTGCGATCCGCGAGCAGCAACGCTTCAGCAACGTTGTTGCTCGCGTCACTACTTTCGTCGCGACGGAAGAGGTATTGATCGGCAATCGCGGCCGCCACCCTCTCGTCCTCCTTGTCATTCAAGGCGTAGTAGCCGCCCATCACGCCTTGCAGTTCCGGAAACTCCCCAACCATGTCGGTCAGAAGATCTGCCTTTGCCAACAAGGCCGCGCGGTCGGCGAGGTCCACTTCAGCCTTGTCAGCCCCGAGCTGTCTTGCGACCCAACGCGTAATCATTCGTACGCGCTCGATCCGCTCGCCCAGGGAGCCGAGCTTGCCGTGATAGACCACCTTGTCGAGCATCGGCAGTCGCGACTCGAGCGTCTTCTTGCGGTCCTGGTCGAAGAAGAACTTGGCGTCGGCCAGGCGCGGCCGCACCACGCGCTCGTTGCCCTGGATCACCGCACTCGGGTCGTCGGGGCGGATGTTGCTGACGATCAGGAACTGGTGGCTCAGCTTGCCGTCGCCGTCGAGCAACGGGAAATACTTCTGGTTGGCCTTCATCGTCAGGATCAGGCACTCGGGCGGCACGGCCAGGAACTCGGGCTCGAAACGGCACAGCAGCACGTTCGGGCGTTCGACCAGCGCCGTCACTTCGTCGAGCAGGGCTTCGTCTTCGATCGGGGTCAGGCCCAGCGCGTTGGCGGCATGCGCGAGCTGGCGCACGATATCGGCGCGGCGGTGCGCGAAGCCCGCGACCACCGCGCCCTGGGTCTCCAGCTGCTGGGCGTAATGGTCGGCATCCTGCAGCACCACCGGCGTCATCTGCGCTTCGAAGCGGTGGCCCTGTGTGTGGCGGCCCGCCGTGAGGCCGAGCGCGGTGACGTGGACGACTTCGGCGCCATGCAGCGCCACCAGGCCATGCACCGGACGCACGAAGTTCACGCTCGTCCAGCCGTCGGCGAGCTGGTAGCTCATCGACTTGGGCGTCGGCAGCGCCGCCAGCGCGGCGTCGAGCGCCACCTGCAGGCCCGCGGCCAGGGTGGCGCCCGGTACCGCGGTGGTCCAGAACAGGGCCACCGATTTGCCGTCGGCCCGGCGCTCGAGCGCGCCGGCCACGCTGGCATCGGCGCCGAGCGCCGCCAGTTTCTTCAGCAGCGCCGGCGTGGGCTGACCCTGCGCGTCCAGGCCCACCTGCAGCGGCATCAGCTTGTGCGTGACGTTGCGCGCAGGGGCTTGCGCCGCCACCGCGCTGACATGCACGGCCAGGCGGCGCGGGGTTGCAAACGGCGTGACGGCCGAATGCTCGCCCGCCAATCCCTGGGCCTTCAGGCTGGCGGCCAGCGTCTGTGCGAAGGACTCGCCGAGCTTCTTCAGCGCCTTGGGCGGCAACTCTTCGGCGAACAGTTCGACGAGCAGGCTCCTGGTGCTGCTCATCAGGCTGCTTTCCGGGCGAGTTGGGCCAGGGTCTCGTCGGCCCATGCCCTGGGCGCCATGGGGAATCCCAGTCGCGCGCGGCTCTCGAGGTAGCTTTGCGCCACCGCGCGCGCCAGGTTGCGAATGCGCCCGATGTAGGCCGCGCGCTCGGTGACGCTGATGGCGCCGCGCGCGTCCAGGAGATTGAAGCTGTGGCCGGCCTTGAGCAGTTGCTCGTAGGCCGGCAGCGCGAGCTGCTGGCCCATCAGGTGCTTGCTCTGTTTCTCATGGGCCGAAAACGCGGCCAGCAGGAACTCGGCATCGCTGTGCTCGAAGTTGTAGGCGCTCTGCTCGACCTCGTTCTGGTGATAAACATCCCTGTAACTCAATCCGGGCGTCCACTCCAGGTCGAACAGGCTTTCCTTGCCCTGGATATACATCGCCAGGCGCTCCAGGCCGTAGCTGATCTCGC
>JANOPR010000623.1:0-5107 GCA_031421955.1 Burkholderiales bacterium | reverse complement strand
GGTGCCGACCTGCGCCGGAATGGCGGTGGTCGTCAGGTTGACTCCGGCGGCTGTCTGGGGCGTCAAGGTGACCGTGGTGCTGGCGGCATCGCGGAGTTCCTGGTTCGCCGTGGTCGTCACGGTGATCACGCCGCTCGCGCCCAGGGTGGTCACGCTCAGCACGTACTTGGTCGCTGCAGAGGCGGCTGTGCCGGCCGTGTTTACTTCGCAGCCCCAGTCGTTGTCGGCAACGACCACGCCGCCCGACGCCGATTGATAGACCTCGGCCACCGCCGTGCGGCACTGGCTGGTTGCCAGAATGGCTTCCGAAACCTTGGCCTTGATGGTGTAGGTCTGGTACGCCGGCAGGGCCACGGCGGCCAGGATGCCGATGATCGCCACGACGATCATCAGTTCGATCAGGGTGAAACCTTGTTGGACGCGCTTCATTTGTAGAGTCTCCTTGGGGGATGGGGGAATTCGCGAACAGAGGCATGCAGGGGTCGTGCCAGGCGAATTGGGGGGTTTCCTGGGGCCAGTTCGAGCATTAATTCCCGTGCGACTGACCAAGCGGGTCATGTGCCGCGGTGCGGGTGACGCAATTGGTCACCCTTTCGCGTCGCCACCGAATTCCATCGACTGGCCGCTCTCCAATGCGGCGACGCGGTGCGGGCTCTGCAACGCCTCGATCTGCGCCATCACCGCCTCGACTTCGCCCGGCTTGATGTGGGTGATGTGCACCAGCGCGCTGCCGGCAAGCTGAGTCAGCTCCTGGCCGAGCAATGCTGGGCACAGGTGGCTCGAGATCTTGGCCAGCGCGCGCTCCTCGTCGCTGAAGGCGGTCTCGATCACGAGGTGCGCCACGTTCATGCCGCGCAGGCGTTGCCAGAGCGCCGGGTTCGGCCCGGTGTCGCCGGTGAAGATCCAGGCGCCGCCGGTGTCGCTGCGGGGCAGGACCGCAAAGCCGACCGCGGGCACCGTGTGCACCGCCGGCAGCACCTCAATGCGCCGGCCGCCGATGTCGAGCACCTGGCCCACCGCAAAGGGCTCGAAGGCCAGCACGGGGTGCTCGGCGCTGGGCAGGCGGGTGAAGTCGGGCCAGATGATGCCGTTGAACAGGTGCGTGCGCAGCGCGGCGATGGTGGCCGGCAGCGCATGCACGTGCACGGGCGCCAGCCCGATGCGGCGCCGCGCCACGCTGTCAGCCAACAGGCCGATGGCCAGCACATGGTCCAGGTGCGAGTGGCTGATCAGGATGTGGTTGACGCCGGCGAGCTCGTCGAGCGTGAGGTCGCCAACGCCGGTGCCGGCATCGATCAGGACATCGTTGTCGAGGAGGAAGGATGTGGTCCGACTGCCCGCGGCAATCGAGCCCGAGCAACCAAGGACGCGTATCTGCATGGCCGCCATTGTCGGGCTGGATAGAGCGCTGCCTTGGCGTTGCGCGGTGGGCGCCGTGACCGAGTGCACGCCGGGAACAGCCGGCTGCAAGTCGCTCAGAGCTGGATGAATTGCATCTGCGTGCCGGCGAGTTCGATCACGTCGCCGTTGCGCAGGTGGGCCGAGTCGCCGGCCAGTTGCGAGCCGTTGACCGTGGGTTTGGCCACGCCCTCGACATGGGCCAGCACATAGCCGCCGGGGCGCTTGGTGATCGAGGCCACCTGCACGCCGGGCTTGCCCACGGTGGTCACGACCTTGGTCAGCATCACTTCGCGGCCGGCGGCCGCACCATTGAGCACCTTGATTGCCGCGCCGCCGGGCGTGCTGTTGAGGCTGCCGTAGCCGGAGTTGACGCTGGCCGGAGCGGTGTGCGCAAAGGTGGCCCGGTCGGCCGAGGCGGACGCGGAGGCCGGCGCTGCCATGCCCGGCTTCATGATCATTGTTTTCTCGTAATCGACGCCGTCCTCGACCAGGAACTTGATCTTGTACTTGCCGATCTCGACCGTGTCGTTGTGCGCGAGCAGCTGCTTCTTGACGGCCTTGCCGTTGATGTAGGTGCCGTTGGTGCTGTTCAAGTCTTCGATGAAGACGTCCGAGCCGACCATCTGCAGCACGGCGTGCTCGCCGCTGACGGCCAGGTTGTCGATCACGATGTCGTTGTAGGGACGGCGACCGAGCGTGGTCTTGTCCTTCGTGATCTGCACTTCCTTGATCACGACGCCGTCAAGCGACACCACCAGCTTGCCCATGCTTTGCCTCTTTCTAGTGCTTTCAGCGACGGAACGGCGCCCACCAAGAACGCGAGGCCGCTGCCGGAGTGCCCGGCGCGCGCACCAGGACGACAGCGATATTATCCTTTCCCCCGGCTTCGTTCGCCGCTGCAATCAGCGCCTGGCCGGTCTCGTCGAGCGAGTCGTAGCCTTGCAGCAACTGCGACAGGGTTTCGTCGTCGAGCATGTCCGACAGCCCGTCGGAGCACATCAGGTACAGGTCCCCAGGGTGGACTTCGTGCTGGTGGATCTCGAGCAGCACCGTATCTTCGACGCCGACGGCGCGCGTCACCAGGTTCTTGTTCGACGAGAACGAGGCCTGCTCGGGCGTGATCAGGCCCGCGTCGATCTGTTCCTGCAGCAGCGAGTGATCGCGCGTCATTTGCATCAGGCGCCCGCCGCGCAGGCGGTAGGCGCGTGAGTCGCCGACATGCCCGACCAGCACCCGCGTGCCGCGAAACAGTGCCACCACCAGCGTGGTGCCCATGCCGGCGTACTGCGGGTTGGCATTGGCGGCGTTGAAGATCGCGCGGTTGGCGTTGTCGACGCAGATGTCCATGGCGCGCCGCACTTCGCTGTCGGCGGCATTGGCGCCGGCCTCGTGCAGCCAGCGGCCGAGCTCGGTCTTGATGAACCCGGTGGCCATGCCGCTGGCCACTTCGCCGGCGTTGTAGCCACCCATGCCGTCGGCCAACACGGCCAATGCGCTGGCGGGGTCCAGCGCCACCGAGTCCTCGTTGTTGGAGCGCGCCCGGCCGGTGTCGGTGGCGCTGAAATATTCGAGGTTCATGAACTGCGGAGAGCCTGGCTAGCGCGCGGCAAGGTGACGGATTGGCGATTGTGCAACGAGTGCGGGCCTTGCCGCGGCGGTCGTCCTTGGCGCGGCCCCTCTTGCGTGTGATTTGCCGCGCTCAGGTAGCACCCCGTCCCGGGGGGTGCGAGCCAGCGCGCAGGGCGCGGGCCCAGGCGTCGCCATCGCCCAGACGGTCGGCCGGCACGCGCGCACGCACGGGGCGCAGCAGGGCGTCCAGCGCCGCGGCCTGGGCCGCCGGGAGGTCAGGCCGCAATTCCTGCACCGTGCGCGGCGTCTGCGTTGCCATCGCTCGCAGCAGGGCACCCATCGAATCGCCCTCGAAGGGCAGGCGCCCGGTCAGCAGCTCGAACAGCAGGACGCCCAGTGCATACAGGTCGCTGCGCGCATCGGCGCGCGCGCCGCCGAGCAGCTCGGGCGCCATGTAGGCGGGCGAGCCCAGCAGCACACCACTGCGCGTGGCCTCGGCGTCGACGCTGCGTGCGAGGCCAAAATCGGTCAACTTCAGGCTGTCGGTCGCGGGGTCGTACATCACATTGGCGGGCTTCACGTCACGGTGCACCATGCCCTCGCGGTGGGCGTAGGCCAGGGCTTCGGCCAGGCGCGCGGCGATATCCAGGGCCAGCGGCTCGGGCAGCAGGCGCGACGCGTGCGTGTAGCGGCTCAGGTCGGCGCCGGGCAGCAACTCCATCACGACGTACGCCATGCCGCCCGCACTGCCGCCACCCCAGACCCGCACGATGCCGGGGTGTTGAAGGCGACTGGCCTGCTCGGCGTCGTGAAGAAAGCGAGCGCGGGCTTCGTTACCCGCGCGAGGGTCTCTGCTGGTGTGTGGCAGGCACAGTACCTTGATTGCCACTGCCATGTCGGTGGCCTCGTCGATGCCGGCGTAGAGCGCACCACTGGCGCCGCGGGCGATCGGGCGCTCGATGCGGATCTGTCCCAGGGTCGTGCCGACAGGCAGCGCTTCGGGCCGCAACGGGGCAGAACCGGCCGCATTGCGTGCCGGCGCGGTTCGCCAGCGGTCCAGCAGGCGCGTGACAACACTCATGTCATCGGCCGCACGCGCCTGCGGGCTAAGTGCTGCGCGCGCCGGGCCGCCCCAAGCGGGCGCAGCATGGCTTGAAGCGGTTCGGCGCCACGCTAGAGCAGCGACTTGAGCAGCCGCCCCATTTCCGAAGGGTTGCGCGTCACGGTGAAGCCGCACTCTTCCATGATTGCGAGCTTGGCGTCGGCGGTGTCGGCGCCGCCGGAGATCAACGCGCCGGCGTGGCCCATGCGCTTGCCCGCAGGGGCAGTCACGCCGGCAATGAAGCCGACGACGGGCTTCTTCATGTGAGCCTTGCACCAGCGCGCGGCATCGGCTTCGTCGGGGCCGCCGATCTCACCGATCATGATCACGGCGTCGGTGTCGGGGTCGTCGTTGAAGGCGCGCATCACGTCGATGTGCTTGAGGCCATTGATCGGGTCGCCGCCGATGCCCACCGCGCTGGACTGACCCAGGCCGATTTCCGTCAGTTGAGCCACCGCTTCATAGGTCAGCGTGCCCGAGCGCGAGACCACGCCGATGCGGCCTCGCCTGTGGATATGGCCGGGCATGATGCCGATCTTGATCTCCTCGGGCGTGATCAAGCCGGGGCAGTTGGGCCCGAGCAGCAGGGTCTTCTTGCCACTGGCGGCCTCCCTGGCCTTCATGCGGTTGCGCAACTCGAGCATGTCGCGCACGGGAATGCCCTCGGTGATGCAGATCGCCAGGTCCAGATCGGCCTCGACCGCTTCCCAGATCGCTGCCGCCGCGCCCGCCGGAGGCACGTAGATCACGCTCACGGTCGCGCCGGTGGCTGCCTTGGCGTCCTTGACGCTGGCATGGATCGGGATGCCTTCGAAGTTCTCGCCGGCCTTCTTCGGGTTCACGCCGGCGACGAAACAGGCCTTGCCATTGGCGTAGTCGCGGCAGCCGCGGGTGTGGAACTGCCCCGTCTTGCCGGTGATGCCCTGGGTGATGACGCGGGTGTTCTTGTTGATCAGGATGCTCATGCGGGCCTCGTCTCGAAGTCTTTGCCAAGCAGCCGCCGCGGATCCGGCTCCGCCGGGCCATTGGCGTACC
>JANOPR010000622.1:0-5861 GCA_031421955.1 Burkholderiales bacterium | reverse complement strand
GCCGTTCCTGCCCGACGATCCGCGCGTGATGACCTCGACCGGTGCGCTGGAATTGCGCCAGCAACCCGAGCGCATGCTGGTGATCGGCGGCGGCATCATCGGCCTGGAGATGGGCACGGTTTACTCCACGCTCGGCGCCAGGCTCGACGTGGTCGAGATGTTGGATTCACTGATGCTCGGCGCCGACCGCGACCTGGTCAAGGTCTGGCAGAAGATGAACACGCCGCGTTTCGACAAGATCATGTTGAAAACCAAGACCGTCGGCGCCGAGGCCAAGAAGGACGGTATCTGGGTCAGGTTTGAAGGTGAAGCTGCTCCGAAGGAGGCCGTGCGCTACGACCTGGTGCTGCAGGCGGTCGGCCGGGTGCCCAACGGCAAGAGGATCGGCGCTGAAAAGGCCGGGGTCATGGTCGGCGAGCGCGGCTTCATTGCCGTGGACGTGCAGATGCGCACCAACGTGCCGCACATCTTCGCCATCGGCGACATCGTCGGTCAACCGATGCTGGCGCACAAGGCCGTGCACGAGGCGCATGTGGCTGCCGAGGTGGCGGCGGGCGACACCAAGGCACGGTTCGACGCCCGCGTGATTCCCAGCGTGGCCTACACCGACCCCGAGGTGGCCTGGGTCGGCCTCACCGAGGACGACGCCAAGGCCCAGGGCATCGCGGTGAAAAAGGGCCTGTTCCCCTGGACGGCGTCTGGCCGCGCGATCGCCAACGGCCGCGACGAGGGCTTCACCAAGCTGCTGTTCGACGCCTCGCCCGAAGGCGGCCACCGCATCCTGGGTGGCGGCATCGTCGGCACCCATGCCGGCGACATGATCGGTGAGGTGGCGCTGGCCATCGAGATGGGAGCCGATGCGGTCGATATCGGCAAGACCATCCACCCGCATCCGACGCTGGGCGAATCGATCGGCATGGCCGCCGAGGTGGCGCACGGCTCGTGCACCGACCTGCCGCCGCAGCGCAAATAGCACTGCGGCGTCATGGCTGCGGCGGCAGCGCCGCGCATCGGGCTGGGTCATGCCGTCGCGCCGACGCGCAACCGGGTGGGCAGGGGGTCCGAGGTGACGCAGCTCACTCAGCCGATGTCGGCGCAGTGCAAACTGAACTGGCCGCGGCGGCGATCGTCGAAGAAATAGCGCAAGGTTTCACGCACGGTGCGAAAAGCAATCTCGTCCCAGGGCACCTCGTCTTCGCGGAACAGCCGCGCCTGCAACGATTCGCTGCCCGGCGCCAATGCCGCCGAGGTCATCGTGGCCAGGTAGAACAGGTGGACCTGACCGACGCGCGCGACGTTCAAGACCGTGAACAGCGCACCGAGCTCGATCTGCGCGCCGGACTCCTCGTCGGTCTCGCGCAGCGCGCCCTGCTCGGTGGTTTCGCCGAGCTCGAGAAATCCCGCCGGCAGCGTCCAGAATCCATGGCGCGGCTCGATCGCGCGCTGGCACAGCAAAACCTGGTCGCCCCATACCGGCAGCGTGCCGACGACGTTGAGCGGGTTCTCGTAGTGAATGGTGGCGCAGGCCGGGCAGACGGCGCGCTCGCGGTTGTCATCGACCGGCACGCGGTACGCCACGGCCGTCCCACAGGCGCGGCAATGCTTGATCCTGGCGCGCTCGGTCAGCAGCATGGTGCCGCAGTTTAGCGGTGGCATCATGGTCGGCACAGCCGTGAATGCCAATGCAGGAGACCGCAGACCATGGAGCTCTACAACTACTTCCGATCCTCCGCCTCGTACCGGGTGCGCATTGCGCTGGCGCTGAAGGGCCTGGACTACGACTACCACTCGGTGCACCTGGCGCGCAACGAACAGTTCAAGGAGTCCTACGCGGCGGTGGCGGCGTCGCGCCTGGTGCCGTTGCTCAAGGACGGCGACATCATGCTGACGCAGTCGCTGGCGATCATCGAATACCTTGACGAGACGCATCCTCAGCCGCCGTTGCTGCCGGCTGACGCGCTGGGGCGAGCCCGCGTGCGTGCGCTCGCCTACGACATTGCCTGCGAGATCCATCCGTTGAACAACCTGCGCGTGCTGCGCTACCTGGTGCACGACCTGAAGGTGAGCGAGGAGGACAAGAATCGCTGGTACCGGCATTGGGTCGAGACCGGCCTGGAGACAGTCGAGCGGCAACTGCCGGATCCGCGCACGGGTCGCTTCTGCCACGGCGACCAGCCCACGCTGGCCGACATCGCGCTGGTGCCGCAGATCTTCAACGCCCAGCGCTTCGACTGCCGGCTCGAGCATGTGCCCAACGTGATGCGGGTATTCGACGCCTGCATGCAGCTCGACGCCTTCGAGCAGACGCGCCCGGAGAAGTGCCCGGATGCTTGAGGATGCGTTGACGCCGGATTGGCGCGCGGCGGCCAGCGTCGGCGCGCTGATGACATCACGCAGCGGCGGCATCAGCGGCGGGCCGTGGCAGTCACTGAACCTCGGTGTCTCGGTAGGCGACGTCGCTGAACACGTGGCGGAGAACCGGCGTCGGTTCGAGGCCGCGATCGGCGTGCCCGCCGTCTACCTGCGTCAGGTGCACGGTACGCGCGTGGTCCGCCTGCGCGGCGCCGATGCGGGTCTGGCTCGGGACGAGCCGGCCGATGCCGCGATCACGACCGAGCCAGGCATCGCCTGCACGGTGCAGGCGGCGGATTGCCTTCCCGTGCTGTTCGCCGCCCCACACGGGCGCGGCGTCGGCGCGGCCCATGCCGGCTGGCGTGGCCTGGCCGGTGGCGTACTCGAGGCCGCCGTTGCGGGGCTGTGTGAGGCGGCAAGTTGCAGGCCGAATGAACTGCTGGCGTGGCTCGGACCCTGCATCGGCCCACGCCAGTTCGAGGTCGACACCGACGTGGTCGAGGCGTTCGACCGCGCGCAGTACTTTGTGCCTCGACCGCGCGCCGACGGGTCGATGCGCTGGCTGGCCGACCTGCCCGGACTGGCGCGTGAGCGGCTGCGCGCGGCCGGCCTGACGCAGATCACGGGTGGCCAGTGGTGCACCGTCGAAGAGCCCTCACGGTTTTTCTCTTTCCGGCGTGATGGCCTCACCGGGCGCATGGCCGCTGCCGTCTGGCTGCGCGGCTGACGCGGTCTCGGCGGCACGCCGAGCGCGCCGGCGGCCAGGTGTGGCCAGCAGATACAACACGAGCGCGAGCGGCAGCACGCCGTAGAACACGAAGGTGATGAGCGCACCGAGCAGGCTGCCATTGGGTGCCAGCGCCTCGGCCACGGACATCATCAGCACCACATAAATCCAACCGATGGCCACCAGGTAGAGCATGATTACGTCATCCAGCGTATTTCAATAAACGGAAGGCAAAGTCATGATGCGGTAAGCGAGAGCGCGTACAACGTGGCATTGTTGACGACTCGTCAGAACCTGCAGGAGACCGACCGCCCATGAGCAAGCCCCAACCCGGCGCCACGGCCGACGCCTATGCAGCCACCCTCGGCAGAGCCGCGGGCGAGATCTGGAAATCCATGCAGGGCCTGTCGCTGCCGCTGCCGGCGTTGAGCGCGATGCAGGCCGACTACCTGCAGGAGGCGACGGCGATCTGGAATGGCGTGCTCGGGAGCGCTGCAGGCAACGCGCCGCCTGCCACAGCCGCGCAACGCGACCGGCGCTTCGCTGCCGACGACTGGTCAAGCAACCCGGCCGCAGCGCTGACGGCGCAGAGCTATCTGCTCAACGCGCGCACATTGATGAAGATGGCCGAGGCGGTCGAGGGCGACGCCAAGACCAAGGCCCGGATCCGTTTTGCCGTCCAACAATGGATCGACGCCAGCAGCCCGAGCAACTACCTGGCGCTCAACCCGGAGGCGCAGCGCAAGGCGCTGGAGACCAAGGGCGAAAGCATTGCCCAGGGCGTGAAGCATCTGCTCGAAGACATTCAGCAGGGCCATGTCTCGCAGACCGACGAGAGCGTGTTCGAAGTCGGCCGCAACGTCGCCACGAGCGTTGGCGCGGTGGTATTCGAGAACGAGCTGTTCCAGCTGCTCGAATACAAGCCGCTGACGGCCAAGGTGCACCAGCGGCCGATGTTGTTCGTGCCGCCGTGCATCAACAAGTACTACATCCTCGATCTGCAACCCGACAACTCGCTGATCCGCTACACGGTCGCGCAAGGGCACCGCACCTTCGTCGTCAGCTGGCGCAACCCGGATGACGCGATCGCAACCAAGACCTGGGACGACTACATCGAAGACGCCGCGATCCGCGCGATCCGCGAGGTGCAGGCCATCAGCGGGCAAGAGACGATCGACATGCTGGGCTTCTGCGTCGGCGGCACGATCCTGTCGACCGCACTGGCAGTGCTGGCCGCGCGCGGCGAGCAGCCTGCGGCCAGCCTGACGCTGCTGACCACGCTGCTCGACTTCTCGGATACCGGCGTGCTCGACCTGTTCATCGACGAGCCCGCGGTCCGATTGCGCGAAGTGACACTCGGCGACGAAGCGCCGAACGGCCCGGGCCTGCTCAAGGGCCAGGAATTGGCGACCACGTTCAGCTTCCTGCGCCCGAACGACCTGGTCTGGAACTACGTCGTTGGCAACTACCTCAAGGGCGACAAGCCGCCGCCGTTCGACCTGCTGTACTGGAACAGCGACTCGACCAACCTGCCGGGCCCGTTCTTCTGCTGGTACCTGCGCCACACCTATCTGCAAAACGAGTTGCGCCAGCCCGGCAAGCTCAAGGTCTGCGGCCAGAAGGTCGACCTCGGCAGGATCTTGGCCCCCGTGTTCATCTATGGCTCGCGTGAGGATCACATCGTGCCGTGGCTGGCCGCATTCGAGAGCACCAAGATCATGAAGGGCAAGTTGCGCTTCGTGCTCGGTGCCTCGGGGCACATTGCCGGCGTCATCAACCCACCGGCGGCGAAGAAGCGCAGCCACTGGGTCGACGGCAAGCTCGGCGGTACGGCCCAGCAATGGTTCGATTCGGCCAAGGAAGTGCCGGGCAGCTGGTGGCCCGACTGGGGTGCATGGCTGAAGCCGCACGCCGGAAAGCTGGTGCCGGCACCCAAGTCGTATGGCAACCGCAGCCACAAGGTCATCGAACCCGCTCCGGGCCGCTACGTCAAAGCCAGAGCCTGAGATCCATCTGCAAGGAGACTCTCCCATGAGCACTGACATCGTCATCGTTGCCGCGGCCCGCACGGCGGTCGGAAAATTCGGCGGCGCGCTGGCCAAGACGCCGGCCGCCGATCTCGGGGCTGCAGTCATTGTTGAACTGTTGAAGCGCGCCAGACTGACCGGCGACCAGATCGGCGAGGTCATCCTCGGCCAGGTGCTGACCGCCGGTGTCGGCCAGAACCCCGCGCGGCAGGCGGTCATCAAGTCAGGCCTGCCCAATGCCGTGCCTGCGATGACCATCAACAAGGTTTGCGGCTCGGGCCTGAAGGCGGTGATGCTGGCCGCGCAGGCCATTCGCGACGGCGACAGCGACATCATCATTGCCGGCGGTCAGGAGAGCATGAGCATGTCGCCGCATGTGCTGCCAGGCTCGCGCGACGGCACCCGCATGGGCGACTGGAAGATGGTCGACACCATGATCGTTGACGGCCTTTGGGACGTGTACAACCAGATCCACATGGGCATCACCGCCGAGAACGTGGCCAAGCAGTTCGGCATCACGCGCGAAGCGCAGGACGCCCTGGCGCTGGCCTCGCAGCAAAAGGCAGTGGCGGCGCAGGACGGCGGCAAATTCAAGGACGAGATCGTGCCGTTCAGGGTCGCGCAGAAGAAGGGCGACCCGATCGTCTTCGCCAACGACGAGTTCCTCAACAAGAAGACCAGCGCCGAAGCCCTCGCCGGCCTGCGCCCGGCCTTCGACAAGGCCGGCAGCGTGACCGCGGGCAACGCGTCGGGCC
>JANOPR010000621.1:0-1707 GCA_031421955.1 Burkholderiales bacterium | reverse complement strand
CGGATCATCAACTTCTTCCCCGAAGAGCGCCGGGCCCAGTTGTTGATGGATTTGTCGCTGAACCTCAAGGCCTTGATTTCGCAGCGCCTGCTGCCGCGCCAGGAAGGCAAGGGCCGCGTTGCCGCCGTGGAGATCCTGCTCAACACGCCGCTGGTGGCCGACATGATCTTCAAGGGCGAGGTCGGCGAGATCAAGGAGTTGATGAAGCGCTCGCGCGAACTCGGCATGCAGACCTTTGATCAGGCGTTGTTCGACCTGTACGAGAACAACCTGGTCACGTACGAGGACGCACTGCGCAACGCCGACTCGGTGAATGACCTGCGACTGCAGATCAAGCTCAACAGCCAGCGCTCGCGCTCGTCGGATTTGTCCGCGGGCACGGAGCATTTGATGATCGTGTAGACCTGAGCCCCCGGCCGCCTGGCGGCCACCCCCCGAGGGGGTTGCGAACCGCGACCGGGAAACCCGGATCGCGGTTCGGGCGCTTGCTACCACCGCCCCTGGCCGCTGTGCGGCCTGTCCCAGGGGGACGAAGTCACTTGCACGCCGTCGCAGTCGTAAACTGACTGCATCACTTGGCTTGTGGACACTGCGATGAAGGAATACGCCTCGATCGACGCGCGCAGCGTGGCCTTTCTTGGGCTGGGCGTGATGGGTTATCCGATGGCCGGGCACCTGGCGCGCGCTGGGCATCGGGTCACGGTCTACAACCGCACGGTGGCCAAGGCGGCGGCGTGGGTCGCCGAATACGGCGGCAGGTCGGCGTCGACGCCACGCGAGGCGGCCGCTGGCGCGACAATTGTCTTCACCTGCGTCGGCAACGATGACGACCTGCGCTCGGTGGTGCTCGGCGAGAACGGTGTCTTTGCCGGCCTGGCGCGCGGGGGCGTCGTGGTCGACCACACCACCGCTTCGGCGGCCGTCGCGCGGGAACTGCACGCCGCGGCCAGGCAGCGCGGACTCGCATTCATCGATGCACCGGTGTCCGGTGGTCAGGCCGGCGCCGTCAATGGCCTGCTGACGGTGATGTGCGGTGGCGATGCCGCGCCCTTCGAGGCGATGCAGCCGGTGGCCCTGGCCTTCGCGAAAGCCGTGACGCGGGTCGGTGAATCCGGCGCCGGGCAACTGGCCAAGATGGTCAACCAGACCTGTGTCGCCGGCCTCGTGCAGGGCTTGGCCGAAGCCATCGCCTTCGGTCAGAAGGCCGGGCTGGACATGAAGCAGGTGCTCGGCGTCATCGGCAAGGGTGCCGCGCAAAGCTGGCAGATGGACAACCGCGGCAGCACGATGGTCGACGACGAGTTCGACTTCGGCTTTGCGGTCGACTTGATGCGCAAGGACCTCGGCCTGGTGTTCGACGAAGCACGCCGCAATGGCGCACGCCTGCCCGTGACCGCGCTGGTCGACCAGTTCTACGCCGACATCCAGGCCATGGGCGGCCGGCGCTGGGACACCTCGAGCCTGATCAAGCGGTTGAAGTGAAACACCCCCGATGCGCCTTCGGCGCCTCCCCCTCAAGGGGGCACGCCAGCGGACCGGCAAAGCCGGATCCGCGGCGTTTGCTTGGGTACGGCTGGCGATTTCAGCGCCCCGCTGGGCCGGACCGCCAGAGCCGGAATCGCGGCGTTTGCTTGGATTGCGCCGCGCGGCGCGGCCACTGAGGTAGCGCCGCGCGCATTCAGTTCTTGCTGCCGCCCAGAGCCGCGA
>JANOPR010000620.1:0-4847 GCA_031421955.1 Burkholderiales bacterium | reverse complement strand
CGGCGCTGGTCGACTTCTACCGCAGCGAAAAGGAAGGCCAGGACCGGATCGAGAACCTGGACGAACTGGTCAATGCCGCAGAAGCCTTCGTCACGCAGGAGGGCTTCGGCAAGGACGCGGTGGCGCTGTACGTCGATGAGTTGCGTGGTCCCTCCCCCGCGGGGGGAGGGATCGAGGGAGGGGGCACCGTTGCAGGCGTCTCCCCCGACCCGGTGTCGGGGGAGATCATGAGCCCGCTGGCGGCCTTCCTGACGCATGCGGCGCTCGAGGCGGGCGACAACCAGGCGCAGGCTGGGCAGGACGCGATCCAGTTGATGACCGTGCATGCGGCCAAGGGCCTGGAGTTCGACGCCGTCTTCATCACCGGCCTGGAGGAAGGCCTGTTCCCGCACGAGAACTCGATGAGCGACCACGACGGCCTGGAGGAAGAGCGGCGCCTGATGTACGTGGCCATCACGCGGGCCCGCAAGCGCCTGTACCTGAGCTTCTCGCAGACACGCATGCTGCACGGCCAGACGCGTTATCACGTCAAGAGCCGCTTCCTCGAGGAGCTGCCCGAGGGCAACTTGAAGTGGCTGACGCCGAAGAATTCGGCCTTCGGCTCGGGCTACGAGCGCGAATACCAGAGTGCGTGGGCGCGCGGCAGCGGCATGGGCGGCATGGTCGGCGCCGGGCGCGTGCAGGCAGCGCCCGCGCCGCCCGCGTTCACGCCGCGCGCAGCGGCGGCACATGGCCTGCGGTCAGGCCAGAACGTGTTCCACACCAAGTTCGGCGAGGGCGTGATCCTCACGCTCGAAGGCAGCGGCGACGACGCCCGCGCCCAGGTCAACTTCGGCCGCCACGGCGCCAAGTGGCTGCAGCTGTCGATCGCCAAGCTGACGCCGGTGACATGAGTGCCCCAAGCTCGCTGCGCTCGCGCCCCCCGAGGGGAGCTCGGGCCGCTTGGGAGCGGCCCTGCGCGGCCCGAGTTCAGCTTTGATCGCCTTCGCCAAAGCAGCCCTGGTAGGTGAAGATCAGCGAAACGTAGAAGGCGGTGGAGAACATCAGGCCGGCCGGCACGGCGGCCAGCGTGATCATCTGCGGTGCGCCGATCAGGGCGAAGATGCCGCCGGCCACCACGCCGAAGACCACGATGGTGACGGTCCAGGCCAGGATGTAGACCACGAATGCGCCGCGGTTGCGCCAGCAGGCCAGCGTGCTCGAGAACAGGGCCTGGGCCACGCCCTGGCCCTGCCACCAGACCAACGCCGGGGCATGCCAGAACGGGATCGACAGCAGGGCCGTGCCGCCCAATCGCAGCAGCATGCCGTTGAGCAGGCCGGGCTCGCCGAGCAGGGCGTCGATCTGTTTTTGCGCCGCCTCGGTGCGGCCGCTGGCCAGCAGGACCTGCAACTTCTCGAACGCGCCGTCGTCGAGTGCGTCGCTGGCCAGCATCACCAGCGCGGTGCCCAGGGCATAGGCGCCGCATAGCAGGAGGAGCTGCTTGCGTCGCGCAACGGCCACGTCACTGCCGCCGCGAAGCGGCTCGATCAGCTGCCCGACATGCACCGGGCCACCCGCCAGCGCCGAGCGCGAGGCGATCATGAAGCCCAGTCCGAGCAGCGGCATCGCCATCAGCAGCATCACCGGGCCCACATAGGGCAGCACCAGGAAGACCAGCGCCACGAACAGGAACAGCGCGAACAGCGCCGACAGCGCCAGCGGCTTTTTCAGGAACAGGGCGAAGGCGCGGCTGACCCAGGCGGCCCCGTCGCGCGCGCCGGCGTTGAGAATGCGAATGCTCATCAGGAAACCTCTGTGCTGCGCACTGCGATATTCGACTTGGGACGGCCCGGCGTGCTCATGGTGTCTCGGGGTGCCAGGGTTGGCTGATGCGCTCGCGCAGCAGGCGTTCGAAATGGGTCGGGTCGTGGGCCTTGAGCATCGAGGCGTCGCGGGGCAGGTGCAGGTCCCACAGCCTGGAGAGCCAGAAGCGCAACGCCGCTGCGCGCAGCAGCGCAGGCATCAGGCGGCGTTCATTGGAAGTCAGGGGCCTGACATAGGCGTAAGCGGCGACGAACGCCTGTGCACGGTCGTCGACCATGCAGCCGCTGGCCAGGTCGACGCACCAGTCGTTCAGGCACACCGCGAGATCGAACAGCAGGCAGTCGACGCCGGCGAAATAGAAGTCGAAGATGCCTGAGAGGCGCTCGTGACCGAGCTCGCCGCGGTCGAACATGACGTTGTCGCGGAACAGGTCGGCGTGGATCGGGCCGCGCGGCAGGCTGGCAAAGGCGGGCGACTGCGCCAGCTGCTGCTGGAAAAGCAACTCGCTGTCGATCAAGTGCCGCTGCGCATCGTCGAGAAAGGGGCGCACCTGCGGGACGGTTTCGGTCCACCAGGGCAGGCCGCGCAGGTTGGGCTGCACCATCGCGAAGTCCAGGCTGCACAGGTGCATGCGTGCGAGCATGGCGCCGACCTGGGTGCAGTGGTGGACATCGGGCGCGAGCTGGTGGCCGCCGCTGAGCTTGTCGACCAGCGCCGCGGGCTTGCCCTTGAAGCGGTGCAGGATGGCGCCGCTGCGGTCGGGCTGCGGCCCCGGCACGGGAATGCCGCGTTGCGCCAGATGGCGCATCAAGTGCAGGTAGAAGGGCAGTTGCTCGAAGCTCAGTCGCTCGAAGATCGTCAGCACCCAGTGACCTCGGGTGGTGTCGACGAAGAAGTTGCTGTTCTCGATGCCGGCCTGGATGCCGCGAAAGCCAGTAAGTTCGCCGACATCGAGCTGCGCCACGAAGGCGCGCGCCTCGTCGACCGAGACTTCGGTGAAGACGGCCATCAGCAACAGGTCTCAGGCCGCGCCGGGCCGCCCCAAGCGGCCTGAGCACCCCCGCGGGGGGTGTGAACGCAGTGAGCTGGGGGCCGTCATTTCAGAACTTGAACAGGTTCCACACGCGCTGGCCCGCGGCGCCCTGGCTGCCGCCGCGGCCCTGCGAGGGGTCGCGGCCACCCGGCGTGGGCACCACCTCGTACTCGGCGGCATGCTTGGGCTTGACCACCAGGCGCGTGCTCAGGCCGCGCACGCGCAACTCCTCGATGCGCACCTTGTCGTCTTCGATGACCGTATGCTGCACCTTGGGTTCGACCGCGACGCGCTCCTGGGCCAGGGCGGCGGCCGGAGCAAGGCAGGTCAGCGTTAGCACGAGCAGCGTTTTCATGGGGTCAATTCTATCCAGCCCCTGCACCGCCCCCATATCGGCCCGGCGCGGTGCACGGCGACAATCGCGGCCATGAGCGAAGACACCACCGACCCCGCCGCGTTGCCCGTGCTGCTGCTGGTCGACGGGTCGAGCTACCTGTACCGCGCTTACCACGCGATGCCCAACCTGACCGGACCCGGCGGCTTTCCCACTGGGGCGATCCACGGCTTCATCGCGATGCTCAAGCGCCTGCGTGCCGACGTGAACGCCGAGCACGCCGCCTGCGTGTTCGTCGCCAAGGGGCGTACCTTTCGCGACGACTGGTACCCGCAGTACAAGGCCAACCGCTCGCCGATGCCCGAGGCGCTGGTGCAGCAGATCGAGCCGATCCACGAGGCGGTGCGGCTCTTGGGCTGGCCGGTGCTCATGCCACCCGGCATCGAGGCCGACGACGCCATCGGCACGCTGGCCCGGCGCGCTGCGCAGAGTGGTCACCGCGTCGTCATCTCCACCGGCGACAAGGACCTGGCGCAGCTCGTCAACGAGCGCGTCACGCTGATCAACACCATGAGCAACGAAACCCTGGACATGCCCGGCGTGACGGCCAAGTTCGGCGTGCCGCCGGAGTCGATCGTGGACTACCTGGCCCTGGTGGGCGACAGCGTGGACAACGTGCCCGGCGTCGACAAGGTCGGGCCCAAGACGGCGGTGAAGTGGCTGGCCGAGCATGGCTCGCTCGACGGCGTGGTGGCCGCCGCGGACCGCATCGGTGGCGCCGTGGGCGAGAACCTGCGCGCCGCGCTGGATTGGCTGCCGATGGCCAGGAAGCTGGTCACGGTCGTCACCGACTGCGACCTCTCGGCCCAGGTCGCCGGCTGGCCCGCGCTCGATGCGCTGGCCCTGCGCGAGGTCGACGCGCCCGCGCTGCTCGACTTCTACAACCGCTACGGTTTTCGCGCCTTCAAGCGCGAGCTCGAAGGCGGCGCCGACGCCGCGCCGGCCGCTGCAGCGCCCGGTGCGCCTGCCGCAGCATCCGCGGCACCCGCGGCACCGCGCGAGCAGGGCGCTGCCCTGGCACGCTCCTACGAAACCATCCTGAGCCAGGAACGCCTGGACCACTGGCTGGCGCGCCTGCGTGCCGCACCGCTGGTGGCGCTGGACACCGAGACCACCTCGCTCGACGCGATGGCCGCGCGCATCGTTGGCATCTCGTTCGCGGTGATGCCCGGCGAAGCGGCCTATGTGCCGCTGGCGCACAACTACGGCGACGCGCCCGAGCAGTTGCCGCTGGAAGCCGTGCTGGCGCAAATGAAGCCCTGGCTCGAAGACGCCACTGCGGCCAAGGTCGGCCAGCACATCAAGTACGACACCCATGTGCTGGCCAACCACGGCATTGCAGTTGCCGGCTACGCGCACGACACGCTGTTGCAGAGCTATGTGCTCGAAGCCCATCTGCCGCACGGCCTGGAAAAGCTGGCGGAACGCCATCTCGGCCGCAAGGGGTTGTCGTATGAAGATCTGTGCGGCAAGGGCGTGAATCAGATCCCGTTCGCCCAGGTCGAGGTCGGCAAGGCGGCCGAGTACAGCGGCGAAGACAGCGAGATGACCCTGCAGGTGCACCAGACGCTGTGGCCCAAGCTCGAAGCCGAGCCGGGGCTGCGCTTCGTCTAC
>JANOPR010000619.1:0-8148 GCA_031421955.1 Burkholderiales bacterium | reverse complement strand
AGGCCGCAGCGAGTACACGCAGCTGCTCTACATCCCGGCCAAGGCGCCCTTCGACCTGTGGAACCGCGACAAGCGCGGCGGCGTGAAGCTCTACGTCAAGCGGGTCTTCATCATGGACGACGCCGAGGCGCTGATGCCGGTCTACCTGCGCTTCGTCAAGGGCGTGATCGACAGCGCCGACCTGCCGCTCAACGTCAGCCGCGAGTTGCTGCAGGAAAGCCGCGACGTCAAAGGCATCCGCGAGGGCTCGACCAAGCGTGTCCTGTCGATGTTGGAAGATCTGGCGGAGAACCAGCAGGACAAGTACGCCGCATTCTGGAAGGACTTCGGCGCTGTGATCAAGGAGGGTGTCGGCGAGGACCATGCCAACCAGGAGCGCCTGGCCAAGTTGCTGCGCTTCTCGTCCACCCATGCCGATGATGGTGTCAGCCTGGCGAACTATGTGGCCCGGCTGATGGAGGGCCAGGACCCGATCTACTACATCACTGCCGACACGCTGTTGGCCGCCAAAGCCAGCCCGCAGCTCGAGATCTTCCGCAAGAAGGGCATCGAGGTGCTGCTGCTGACCGACCGCGTCGACGAGTGGATGTTGAGCCACCTCTACGAATTCGAGGGCCACCCGCTGCAAAGCGTGGCCAAGGGCAGCGTCGACCTGGGCAATCTGCAGGATGAATCCGAGAAGAAGGAGGCCGAGGCCGCGGCGAGCGCTTTCTCGCCAGTGCAGGACAAGCTCAAGGCGGCGCTGAAGGAGCGCGCCAAGGACGTGCGCGTGACCACGCGTCTGGTCGACTCGCCAGCCTGCATCGTGGTCGAGGAGGGCGACATGAGCGCGCACCTGGCGCGGATGCTGAAGCAGGCGGGCCAGCAGGCGCCAAAGGCATTGCCGATCCTTGAGGTCAATCCGCAGCATGCCCTGGTCAAGCGGCTGGAGAGTGACGAGGCGCACTTCGAAGACCTCGCGCACCTGCTGTTCGATCAGGCCTGGCTGGCCGAGGGGGGCCATCTCGAGAACCCGGCCGAGCATGTGCAGCGCGTGACGCGGCTGCTGACCGCCTGAGCCGCTACACCGCCAGCGGCGGCTCGGCCATCGCCTCGACCTGCTCGCGCAGCTGCGTTGCCTGCTGTGACCAGTAGGCCGCGCTACCGAACCAGGGGAATGCCGCTGGGAAGGCTGGGTCGGTCCAGCGATCGGCGATCCAGGCGCTGTGATGAATCATGCGCAAGGTTCGCAATGGTTCGATCAGTGCCAGCTCCTGCTTGTTGAACTGGCGGAACACACGGTAGCCGTCGAGCAAGTGCGCCAGTTGTGCGCGCATCGCATCAGCGTCGCCGGACAGCAACATCCACAGGTCCTGCACGGCAGGGCCATTGCAGGCGTCGTCAAGGTCCACAACATGCGGACCGGCGTCGCGCCACATGATGTTGCCGGGGTGGAAGTCGCCATGCAACCGCAGAGTCTGCGCCTGCGCGTGGTCGGTGAAAGCGCGGTCGACGCTGGCCAGCGCGGCATCGCACCAGCTGGTCCAGCCCGGCAGCTCCGCGTCAGTCACGAACCCGCCTTCGAGCAGGCGTTCTCGCGCGGCATGACCGAACGTGGCCGGATTGATCGTGCGACGGTGAGCAAACTGGCGTCGTGCACCGACGGCGTGCAGGCGTCCTAGAAAGCGGCCCAGCCAGCGCAGTGCTGCAGGGTCTTCGAGCTCGGGGGCGCGGCCGGCATGGCGGTCGCTGACAGCGACGCGGTGAAGGTCGACGCCGTCGCGCCAGCAGGCCAGAGTCGGTGGCGTCCCAGTCAGCGCGATGCCACCGGCGTTCTGAACCATTGACAAGACGCGCGGCGCCACCACGGGTACATCATCGACAGCCAGTTCTTGGGCGAAGGCATGCTCTTCGAGAATTTGATCGTCGGTCCAGCGCGAGGGCCGGTAGAACTTGGCGACCACCACGTCGCCGTCCTCAAGGAAGACCTGGAAGACGCGGTTCTCGTAGGAGTTGAGCTGAAGCAACCTGCCGTCGCCGTGCAGCCCCAGGGCGTCAAGCGTACGCAAGACGCGATCGGGATCAAGGTCAGCGTAGCCAGGGCGCGGCGTGGTGAGGGTCATGCGCGCATCCTATGCGCGCTTGCGGCGGCACAGTCAGTGGTGCGTGCCGGTGCTCGGGTAACGCGGCTCCGACTCGACCACCACACCGGTCAGATCGTCGGGTAGGTTGTCGCCACGCGCCGCGCCTTGTGTGGGTGCGCCGCTGTCCTGGCGGGATGTCGGGAAGTCCCCCATCGCGCTGGCATCGACGCGGTTGTCCGGCGCGAAGAACGAGTCCTGGAAGAAGCTCGAGTCCTGCCACAGCGTGTTGCGTTCGCGGCGCCGCGAGGAGCCCTCGCGAGCGCTGTCGTCGCGTGAGCGCGGGCGGCTCGGCGCCGGTTGCGGGCCCCTTGAGGCGGCTGTGCTTTGCGGCACCAACAATTGCAGTTCGGCCACCGAGGGCAGGTGGTCGACGGGGCAGCGCAGGTAGCGCACCCGACAGGCGCCGAGGACAGATTGCTTGATCTGCAACACGCGACGCGAGTTGCCGCGGTCGGTGTCGAGGTCGATGGCAGCAAGCACGCGACCGTTGGCACTGCAGATCGCAAACGTCACGTGGATCGACCCCAGCAGTTCGTACCAATAGCGTACGTCCTGCGGGTCGTTGGGCTGGCAAAACCGTACCAAGGGCAGCTTCGACAGCACGATGTGGTGCGGCAAGGCTTCGCGCAACTGGCGGTAGACGCGCCGCTCGTCCGTTGAGAACACCGGCCTTGGCGCCAGCGACCACTCTGTGGGCAGCGGTTTCACGCGCGGCTTTCGGTCACGGGTCACGCGCCACGCCACCGTGCCAACGAGGGCGACAACCAGCATGGTTAGCGCGACGATCCACGGCAACAGAGGTTCCATGACGGGGCCAGTTTGAACGCTGCCGCGCGATGCACGCGACAGACGTTTGGTTGCAATCGCGAGGATATTAACCGTTGGCGCCGCTCTACCGATCCCCAAGGCAGGGGTTTTGGCATGGGGTGCACGGCCGATCCCCGAAGCCGGGGTTCGGCCGCGCGCCGAGCCGTTCGCGAGCCGTGAGCGACTACTCGAGCGCGGCGCCCGGCCGTCCCTCGCCGGCGTTCCTGGCTGGGAAGTCGGGCTGGAACGAGCGACTGTGCATCGCCCGTCGCTTGATCCGGAAGTCGAGATCAGCCGCCTGGCCCTCAACCAGCGCGTCGATGTGCGAGAGCAGATCGTCGCGTGGCAAGCGCAATCGCGCAAGCGTTTCCCCGCCGTCCCGCGCGATTGTGGCGCCAGCACCGGTCACGATGTGCAGCATGGCGGCGTTTTCGCTCAATGTGTGGATTACCAAGGTGTCGATTCGGCGGTTGCGCGCGTGCAGAACCGCGCGATCGAAGAGCCGGCGACCCATGCCGCGACCGCGTGCTCTGCGCAGGACCGAAAGGCCGAGTTCAGCCTCAATGCCAGCGCCTGAAGTCGGCAGCAACGCCAAATGCGCCGCGCCCACGAGTTCAAGCCTGCGATTGAAGACCCCGTAGACCTCATCGCTTGAGAAGTCGATGGTGTCCGCGTACTGTGCCAACTGGGCGTCAGATGCCGCATAGCCAAAGCGCAGGTACCGGTCCGTCTCGGTCAGTGCCAGCAAGTGCATCAAAATGCGGGCACGGTGCCGATCCGACAGGGAACGCACCGGAATTGGGTAAAACGCCGGCGCCCGGGAGGCATCGGGGCGTTGACGCAGGCGATCGGCGTCGTCGATGGCGCTGGTGCTGCTTTCAAGGTAGTCAAGTTCAAAGCTCATCTCAATCTCCAGTTGCCCCTGTGGCGGACACGGGGCCTAGGGTTTGCCCTAATCCTACAGGCTCGAATTGGAGAGAGCTGCCAAGTCACAGCCTGGCCGCGCAGGCGCACTGCCAGCGGCGAGGCCTTGTTCGGCTATACTCATCGGCTTTCCCGTCAGCGGCGGGGAGAACCGTGGTTGACCGTTGTTGCATTCATGCAAGCAGCGACACCACCCGAGAGGCCGCAATGTGTACAAGCGGCGCCGAGGGTGGCCAACCCGGCCGAACAGCCGCAATCTGGCCGTGGCGGCGCATCGCGCCGACGCAGCCAACAACCGAAAGACCCTCATGAAGACCTTCAGTGCCAAGCCGGCCGAAGTGAAGCACGAGTGGCTTGTTCTTGACGCCACCGACAAGGTGCTCGGACGAGTTGCCAGCGAAGTGGCACTCCGTTTGCGTGGCAAGCACAAGGCCATCTACACGCCTCACGTCGATACCGGCGATTTCATCATCGTGGTGAATGCCGACAAGATCCGCATCACCGGCAACAAAGCCAACGACAAGGTGTATTACCGCCACTCGGGTTACCCCGGTGGCATCTACGCCACCAAGTTCAAGGACATGCAGGCCAAGCATCCGGGGCGTGCCCTGGAGAAGGCGGTCAAGGGCATGCTGCCCAAGGGACCGCTGGGCTACGCGATGGTGAAGAAACTGAAGGTGTACGCCGGTGCCTCGCATCCGCACACTGCCCAGCAGCCCAAGGCGCTGGAAATCTAAGGAGCGGTGATGATCGGTATTTGGAATTATGGAACCGGCCGTCGCAAGTCGTCGGTGGCCCGCGTGTTCATCAAGAAGGGCACCGGCCTGATCAACGTCAATGGCAAGCCTGCGGAAGAGTACTTCGGCCGCCAGACCTCGATGATGATCGTCAAGCAGCCCCTGATGCTGACCAATAACGGCACAGCGTTCGACATCAAGGTCAATGTCGAGGGTGGCGGCGAGTCGGGGCAGGCCGGCGCGGTGCGTCATGGCATCACGCGCGCCCTGATCGACTACGACGCGGCATTGAAGCCCAGCCTCAAGCACGCCGGATTCGTGACCCGCGATGCCCGCGAGGTCGAGCGCAAGAAGGTCGGCCTGCACGGCGCGCGTCGTCGCAAGCAGTTCAGCAAGCGCTGAACGTTTCACTGGTCGACTGACGTCAACAAGGCCGCGCATCTGCGGCCTTGTTCGTTTGCTGACACCCACTATGCGCTGGAAACTGTTTCGCCGCCGGCTCTCGATCAGTTCTCCTCGGATGATCGTGCGGAGCCACTTGCCCTGGCCGCTTCGTTGGGCGGTCCTCGCGCTGGCGTTTGGCTTCTCTGCTGCGTTGGCCTTGTGGGCGTTCGAGTTCGGCAAGGACATTGCAGGCCTGGAGCGGCCGGCCAAGGAGGAACTCAGTCAACTGCGTGCCGAGTCGATCCGCCTGCGCGATGACAGGGACCGGGCTCAGTCGATTGCCAATACGGCTGACAGCCTGCTCAAGACTGAGCGCGCGACACTGGACAAGCTGACGCAGCAACTGCGACAGGCCGAGGCAGAAATCATGGCTTTGAAGGCTGATCTCGGTTTCTTCGAGCGCCTGCTGCCCGTATCCGGTGAGGCATTGGCGGTGCGCGGCCTTCAAGCCGAGCAGGTACAGCCTGGCCAGCTGCGCTACCAACTGCTGTTGATGCAGAGCGGAAAGTCGCCGGCCGAGTTCAAGGGCCGTTACGAGTTGCTAGCGACGGGGACCCTTGAGGGCAGGCCCTGGACGCTTTCATTGCCGCATGGACCGCAACCTATTTCACTGCGCCAATACGCGCGTGTCGAAGGCAGATTCGACTATCCCGTCAACGCCGTGGTAAAAACGGTTCAGGTCAGGGTCACTGACCCTGGTGGCGCTGTGCGGGCGACGCAAACCGTCAAGCTCTGAAAGGAATCTCGCGATGTGGACCTTGTTCAAGAAGCAGCCGCCCATCCGCAGCCTGATCGGCGAGGGCACCGTGCTGCGCGGCGAAGTGCGCTTCTCGGACGGCCTGCGGATCGATGGCGAAGTCCACGGCGACATCGTCGCGGTCGGTGACGATCGCAGCATCCTCGTGATCAGCGAGAAAGCCCGTGTCCATGGCAAGGTCAACGCCGGCCATGTGATCATCAACGGAACCGTTGTGGGTCCGGTGCAGTCCGACGAGTTGCTTGAGTTGCAGCCCAAGGCACGTATTACTGGCGACGTGCAGTACGAGTCGCTTGAAATGCACCAGGGCGCGACCATTGATGGCGAGTTGCGCGCACTCAGGACAACGACCGAGGAGCGTCCGGCACTGAAGCTGGCCGCGTCCAGCAGACTGTGATTGACGGATTAGGATTCAGCACCATGAACGCAATTGCCCAAACCCTGGCGGCCGACACAGAAGTAATGCCGTTGCCGTTGGTCTTTACCGATAGCGCGGCCGACAAGGTCAAGCAACTGGTCGAGGAAGAAGGCAACCCAGACTTGAAGCTGCGCGTGTTCGTGCAGGGTGGCGGTTGCTCTGGCTTCCAGTACGGGTTCACCTTCGACGAAGTGGTCAACGACGACGACACGCCGATGACGAAGAACGGCGTCACCTTGTTGATCGACGCGATGAGCCTGCAGTACCTGATGGGGGCCGAGATCGACTACAAGGAAGATCTGCAAGGCGCCCAGTTCGTGATCAAGAATCCGAACGCCACTTCCACCTGTGGCTGCGGCTCGAGTTTCTCGGCCTAGTGTCCCCGTTTCTCGCAATACCAAGCCGCCGCAGGGCGGCTTTCTTATGCCGGATAGAGTGCGCCAAGCACCCGCTCGCCACGCGCACCCGTGACGGCCACGAGATTGCCGGGCAGGCGTTCGACGCGGCGCTGAGCGAGCCACGCGAAGGCAACGGCCTCGACCTGCTCGACGGGCAGGCCATAGTCGCCGGTCGTTGTCACCCTCAGCCCAGGCAACTGAGCGGCCAGTCCCTGCATCAAGTGCAGGTTGTGGGCGCCGCCGCCGCACACCAGCAGGATCGAGGCTTGGCTCGCGTGCCGCCGCACGTCACGCGCAATGCTGCGTACGGTCAAGGCCGCCAGCGTCGCCTGAACATCGACCGGTGTGGCGGCGGGCGCGTGACGCGCCAACTGTGCGTCTAGCCAAGCCGCGTTGAAGAGGTCTCGCCCGGTGCTCTTCGGGGGCAACTGGCTGAAAAAGGGTTTAGCCAGCAGCGCCTCAAGCAAGGGTTCGATGACATGCCCATGCGCGGCCCAGCGGCCACCTTCGTCGAAGGCCTTGCCGCAATGGCGTTGGCACCAGCCGTCGAGCAGGGCATTGGCAGGGCCACAGTCGAATCCCAAGACGGCGGCGCCGAGTCCGAGCACGGTCAGATTGGCGATGCCGCCGAGGTTGAGAACGGCGCGCGACTCGTCGGGCACTGCAAACAGCGCTGCATGCAGCCCCGGCGCCAGGGGCGCCCCCTGGCCGCCGGCAGCCAGGTCGCGGCTGCGAAAGTTGCAGACGACGTCGACTCCAGTCAATTCCGCCAGCAGCGCGCCGTTCAGCAACTGCGTCGTGAAGCCGGTCCCGTCGAATTCGCCGGGTCGATGGCGGACCGTCTGGCCGTGAGCGCCGATCGCACGCACTTGGTTTGCGGCGTATGCCCCGCGTTGCAGCAGCTCATGGACCACGTCGGCATAGCCGCGCGCGACTGCGTTTGCCGCAAGTTCGGCCCGCTGCAATTCGTTGTCGCCGGGCACGTTCAACGCCAGCAGCTCAGCACGCAGTGCAGGCGGGAACGGCTGGTGGTGGTGCGCCAACAGCATGATCGGCGGGCCCTGCGGTGACGCAAAGTCGACCAGCACCCCGTCAATGCCGTCGAGCGACGTCCCCGACATCAGCCCGACATAGAGCGTCATCCGACGCCGTGGCCTATTCGCCGTTACCGCGGGCGCCGAGCAACGACTCGGCGACGCTGAGCTGGGCTTGCAGCGATTGTGACAACGCGGAAAACTCGACGCTTGCCTCTGGCGCAAGTGCCACCGCCTCGCTGGCCTTGGCGATGCGTTGCGGGTCCTCGTGACGGCCATTGACCCGGAACTCGAAGTGCAGGTGCGGGCCCGTGGACCAGCCTGTCGAGCCGACGGCGCCGATGCGCTGGCCCTGCTCGACGCGCTGGCCACCCTTCACGTCGATGCGCGACAGGTGCGCATACAAGGTCGACCGACCGTTGCCATGGACAATCTGGACCACGTTGCCGTAGCCATTCTGCTGGCCAGCGAACTCGACCTGGCCATCGCCGACCGTGCGCACAGGC
>JANOPR010000618.1:0-2531 GCA_031421955.1 Burkholderiales bacterium | reverse complement strand
CTTCACACTCGCAACGTGATCGAGCCGCGGCTGCAGGGCTTCAAAGGTCGGCGATTCCGGCAGCGTGGAGCTGGGCTCGTGCCACGCAATCCTCCCCTGCCCGGCCAGTGCATCGCTCAATGTGAGTTGCAATTGGTCGAGTGCATCCACACACTCCAGCACGTTGGCCTGCCAGGGCACCGCGGCACCGTTGAACTGTCGCATCAGCGACTCGCCCACCGTCAACCGGAGCCGGGCCGTGACTGCGCTGAGCGAGGCGTCCCATTCGTCGATCGAAATCTCTGCCACGGGCGCCGCTCGTGGCGCCGCGGTTCGCGGTCGTCCGTGCTGCCTATCCTGCTCTGAAAATTGCCGTCGGATGCCATCGAGCTCCAGCGTCAACGCGCGCAGGGCCGCGTTGTCGTCGCCGGTGGGTTGACGTGACATGGCGGGCGATTCAGCGCGCTGGACGTGGCACGCGCGTGTGGGTGGCCGATTCGGCAACGGGCGCCCGCAACAGCGCCTTGGCGGCTGCGTCGGCCGCGGCCTGCCGTTTCAGCGCATCGTCGCCGGGCGCCGGCGCAACGTCGGCGGTGAAATCGGTCTTCTGCTGCGCCAGCGACTTGGGCGGAGTCCAGCACTCACCCGTGAACGCGTTGCGGATCATGTCGGGGCCTGACTGCGTTGACGCATGAGTGACTTTGTATTTGTTTGAAACTTCACAGTCTGTACGCGAGCGCACAGAAGCGGCGACGAAGCGCCCGGCGAACGCTCGCCGAACCGGCCTGCCGAGATGGCATCCGGTTCGATCGGGGGCCAGGCGCGGGGCGTCAGACGCGGCGCAGTTGCCCGCCCTGCACCTGGACGCGGTCGCCGATGCGCAGGTCGTCGATGCTCTGGTAGTCGAACTGTCCGGTGCGGCCGTTGTCCAGACGCACGCTGATGCGGTAGACGTCGCTCTCGTTGCGCTTCTGGAGGTTGTTGCCAATGATCGCGCCGCCGACGGCACCCAGCCCGGTGGCCGCTGCGCGACCACTGCCACTGCCGATCTGGTTGCCGACCACGGCGCCGATCACGGCGCCGAGCACGGCGCCACCGGCCCCACGCGATGCCGCCGACACCAGTTCGATGTTGCTGACGTTGCCGTACTGAAATTCGTTACTGACGACGCCGGGCGCATTGGCGTAAGGATCGTTGCGCGGTGGGTTGGAAGAACACGCCGTGATCAGCGCCAGGGCCGAGACGGAACAAACCAGGGTGAAGGTGCGGGCGGTCATGAGGATCCTCTTTCGCAGGGCAGTGGGGGGCCGGCGCCCGATGCAGGCGCCTGGGAGCCACTGTGGCTGCCGGCCATCGCCCCGTGAAGCGGCGCGGTTCGGCTCGCCGTGTCGCCCGGCAGGCCCCGCCAGCGTAGGTTGCCGCCTACAGGGGCCGCGAACAGCCCCGGCGTATCGGCAGGCATGCGGAGTGGTCCGCCTCAGCCGACGCCCGGCAGATCGAACAGGCTCGTCGCCTCGAGGTCGAGCACCTCGATCGCATGTTGATTGAACAACTGCCAGCGCCAGCGCAGGATGCCCAGCGTGGGCTGGCTGCGCGCGCGGCGGGTCTCGATCACGGTGGCGCGCAGCGCCAGCGCGTCGCCCGCGCGCACCGGGTGGGTCCACTTCACGTAGGCCAGCCCCGGTGAGGCGAAGGACTCGGAGCCTTGCAGCGCAGCATCGGCGCCCAGGCGCATCGCAATGGCACAGGTGTGCCAGCCGCTGGCGATCAGGCCGCCGAAGCGCCCGCTTGCGGCGGCCTGCACGTCGGTATGGAACCACTGCGGGTCGTAGGCGGTGGCGAAAGCCAGCAACTCGGCCTCACTCACCGCGTAGGGGCCGGCCTCGATCACCAGGCCGGCGTGGAACTCGGCGAACTTCATGCTCGATTTTGGCAGTCACCGGCGCGGCGCGAGCCCATGCTCGCGATCAGCATGTGCCACACTGCGCGCTGAGCGGCGAGCCGCCCACGCACTGCCGGCCAGGTGACCGGCCGGCAGCGAGGGCTCGCCATCCGGCGTCGCGACAAACCGAGCCTGGAGGCGCAAGCAAGTGACCCTGAATGCCTTGCAAAAACTGGCCCACCTGGTCAAACAGGATCGCGACGCGCTGCTCGTCAATTGGCGCGTGCAGGTGCGTGCGCTGCCTTCGGCGCGGCACCTCGATATCCCGACGCTCAACGACCACATTCCGAGCTTGCTGGATGAGTTGGCGACGGCGCTCGAGACCAGCCCCGAGCAGACGATCCCCGAGACGCTCGCCGAAGCCAGCCCGCCGGCGCACGGCCTGCAGCGCTTGAAGGACGCCTTCGACATCGAGGAAGTGGTGGCCGAATACAACATCCTGCGCGGCTGCATCCATGACCTGGCCACCGAGCATGGCGTGAGCCTGCAAGGCAGGCCTTTCCACGTCATCAACCGCGTCTTCGACCATGCCATCGGCCAGGCATTGCAGACCTATGCCACCCAGCGCGCGCTCGAGGTGCAGCAGCGCCGCGAAGAGTACCTGGCCTTC
>JANOPR010000617.1:0-3207 GCA_031421955.1 Burkholderiales bacterium | reverse complement strand
CCTTCCCCACCGACGCCGACCTGTACAGCTACACGACCGCGACCCTTCGCTACGCCCGGACGGTGCGCTGGCGAACCTCGGGCGCATCGCCGAGGCGGGTGTCGAGCGAGACGCCTTTTACGGCGCGATGGCTGCCGTGCAGGAAGATCGCATGGTGTTCAACAACCCCTGTTCGGCGGTGCTCAAGGTCGCGGAGCAGATGCTGCTGGGCGAAGTGGCCTACAAGTCGGGCCGCACCGACAAGGGGCTTGAGCACCTGCGGCAATCCGTCCGGCTGGACGACGAACTGCTCTACGACGAGCCCTGGGGGTGGATGCAGCCGACACGGCACGCGCTGGGGGCGCTGCTGATGGATGCGAAGAGGTTCGAGGAAGCCGAAGCGGTCTATCGCGCCGATCTCGGGCTCGACGAGACGCTGCCGCGCCCGTGCCAGCATCCGAGGAACGTCTGGAGCCTGCACGGACTGGACGAGTGCCTGAAACAGCGCGGCGAGGCGCTGGAGCGCGGCCACATCAAGCTGCTGCTGGACCACGCCCTGGCGCGGGCCGAGGTGCCGATCCGGGCGTCGTGCTATTGCCGTTCCAAGGCAGTGGCCGCCTGACAGCCACCTGCCATGGTCTGTGCTGAGGCTAGCGGCGGGGCACTCGCCCCGTCGTGCCCGCGCACCGCCCGCGCGCTCGACGGCGACCGACCTGGTGAGCTTCGAATTGAACCTCGGCGCTCGCCAGCGCATCGATGCCGTGCTCACCAAGGCGCCGCGCGAGAAGCTCCGCGCCAAGTGAGGCGACTAGCCGATCGTCATCAAGCTGGCGTTCCCGCCCGCCGCCGCCGTGTTGACGCTGAGTGAGCGCTCGACCACGAGGCGCTCCAGCGGCAGGTCGCGCGCCCCGGCTGACATCGACGTCACGCCAATGATCGGCCCCGCCCTTTGCGCCACGGCTGCGGCGACGTGGCGCAGCCCTTCCCTGCCACCGGCATGGAGCACCGCATCGAAGCCCGTCGCCGGATCCTGCCAATCCTGCACAAGGTTGACGCGCGATCGGAGCGCCGGCGGCAAGCGCTCCAGCAACGCGGCATGTTGCGCAGGCCATGCAGCCAATGCGCCGACTGCGCAAGCCGCGGCGAACTGCGCCAGCAAGTCGGATTCATCGGCTGCGAGGCACAAGACGCGTTCGCGTGCATGGGTCGTGTAGACGTTGCGCTCCCCGGTCGGGCCGGCCAGCACACAAGACAAGGCGCTGGGTGAGTTGCGGTGCATCGCTTCGCACATGCTGGCCAGCGACAACATGCCTTGAGCCGTGGCCCAGTTGTGCAACGCGGCCAGCGGCCCCGCCACTTCGCGCGTCCCGTTGGTTCGCGGCGGGTCAACGGCACCCTGCAGGATGGTGGCGCGCGCGGCGGCGTCCGGCCGGCGCGACAGCAGGCGCAACAGGTACAGCGGCCCGCCGGCCTTGGGCCCGGTGCCCGACAAGCCCTCGCCGCCGAAGGGCTGGACCCCGACGACGGCGCCGACCATGTTGCGATTGACGTAGACATTGCCGGCGTGGGCCTGTTGCACCACCTGCACGATGGTTTCGTCGATGCGCGTGTGCAGCCCGAGCGTCAGCCCATAGCCGGTGGCATTGATCTGCTCGACCATGGCCTGCAGTACCTGCCGTTCGTAGCGCACGATGTGCAGCACCGGGCCGAAGACCTCGCGTTGCAGCTCGGCCAGGCTCTTCAATTCGATCAACGTCGGCGCCACGAAGGTGCCGAACCCGGTGTCCGACGGCGCCTGCGCCTGCCGGTGCACCATGCGCCCCTTGGCGCGCATCGACTCGACGTGTTGCTCGATCGCGGCCTTGGCTTGGGCGTCGATCACGGGGCCGATATCCACGCGCAACTGCCCCGGGTTGCCCACCCGGTACTCGTCCACGGCATGGCGCAGCATGTCGACCACGTGATCGGCGGCGTCCTCCTGCACGCACAGCACGCGCAAGGCCGAGCAGCGCTGGCCGGCGCTGTCGAACGCCGACGCGATGATGTCGCCGACCACCTGCTCCACCAGCGCGGAAGAGTCGACGATCATCGCGTTCTGGCCGCCCGTCTCGGCTATCAACGGGATGGTGCGGCCCTCATCGTCCAGCCGAGCGGCCAGTTGGCGCTGCAAGATGCGCGCGACCTCGGTGGAGCCCGTGAACATCACGCCCTTGACGCACTCGTCGCCCACGAGCAGGGCGCCGACGGTTTCGCCGCGCCCGGGCAGCAACTGCAAGGCGCTGCGCGGCACACCCGCTTGCCACAGCGTGCGCACGGCTTCGGCGGCCACCAGCGGCGTCTGCTCGGCGGGCTTGGCCAGCACGGTGTTGCCAGCCGCCAGCGCGGCGGCAACCTGTCCGGTGAAGATGGCCAGCGGAAAGTTCCACGGGCTGATGCAGACCACCGGGCCCAGCGGCACGTGCGTGACGTTGTCGAAACGGTCTCGCGCCTGCGCGGCGTAGTAGCGCAGGAAGTCGACTGCTTCGCGCACTTCGGAGACGGCGTTGGCGCAGGTCTTGCCGGCCTCGCGCATCATCAGGCCGATCAAGCCCGGCATGTTCTGCTCGAACCGATCGGCCGCGCGCAGCAGGATTGCCGCGCGTGCATCCGGCGGCGTCGAAGCCCAGGCCGGCCAGCCCGCTGCGGCCGCAACGAGCGCGCTGCGAACCTCTGCTTGGCTGGCCTCGCGGACCTGGCCGACGAGGTCGCGGTGATCGGCGGGGTTGCGCAACTCCTGCGTCACTGGCGGCTCGGCGTCGCCATCCCCGGCCAGCATCGGTTGCGCCGTCCACTGCGTTGCAGCGCCCTGGGCCAGCGCGCGGGCCAACGAGGCCAGGCAGGTTTCGTCGGACAGGTCCAGTCCGCGGCTGTTGGCGCGCGCTGCACCGTAGAGCTGTCCGGGCTGGGGTTTGGGGGGGTGGGGCTGACCCGGGCCGCCGCCCTCACGCGCGGCCGTCTGCGCTATCGCAGCGGCCGGGTCCTGGACCAATGCGTCGATCTCGATCGAGTTGTCGGCGATGCGGTTGACGAAGGAGGTGTTCGCGCCGTTTTCCAGCAGCCGGCGCACCAGGTAGGCCAGCAGGGTTTCGTGCGTGCCCACCGGGGCGTAGATGCGGCAGGGCCGGCTTAAGGTCCCGGGTGCGCTGACTTGCTCGTACAGCGGTTCACCCATGCCGTGCAGGCACTGGA
>JANOPR010000616.1:0-1878 GCA_031421955.1 Burkholderiales bacterium | reverse complement strand
CTGGGTGCTCGGCCAGCAGACCGGGATCGACGGCGTGACCGCGCTGCTGGCGGTGCTGGTGGCGCTGGCCTTTGCCCTCTGGGCCTGGGGCCGCATCGACAGCGGGCGCGTCGCGCGCGCAGTCTGGAGCACCACCGGCGTGGTCCTTCTGGGCACCGTGCTGACCTGGGCACTGCCCAGTTGGCGCGAGGCCAGCGCCGCGACCTCGACCTCGACCATCAGCATCGACGAGCGCTGGCAGCCGTGGAGCACCGAACGTGTCGCGGCCTTGAACGCCGAGGGCCGCACGGTCTTTGTCGATTTCACGGCCGCCTGGTGCGTGACCTGCCTGGTGAACAAGCGCACCACCCTCGGTGACAAGGCCGTTCTCGCTGACCTCGACGCCAAGCGCGTGGCCCTGCTGCGTGCCGACTGGACCCGCCGCGACGCCGCCATCAGCGAGGAGTTGTCGCGCCTGGGCCGCCATGGCGTGCCGGTGTACGCGATCTACAAGCCGGGGCAGGCGATGCCCACGCTGTTGCCCGAATTGCTGAGTCCGCAGCTGGTGCGCGATGCGCTTGCGGGCCCATGATGACCGCGGTCGCGCCACATCAGGAGTCCATGCCATGAAGTTGAGAGTCCTCGCCCCGCTGCTGTTCGGACTGTCGCTGGTCGCCGGCACCGCCTTGGGCGCGCCGGCCGGTGTCGGCCAACCTGCGCCCGCATTCAGCGTCAGCGACGCGACGGGCAAGACCGTGTCGCTCGCCGATTTCCGCGGTCGCACCGTGGTGCTTGAATGGGTCAACCCCGAGTGCCCGTATGTGCGCAAGCATTACAGCAGCGCCAACATGCAGGCCACTCAGAAGGGCGCTACGGCAACCGGTGTGGTCTGGTTGTCGGTCAACTCCACGCACCCCAGCCACGGCGACTTCAAGGCGCCCGCGGCCATGGCCGCGTGGACACTGAAGCAGGGGGCCGCGCCGAGCGCCACGTTGATGGATGGCGACGGCAAGGTCGGCCGCGCCTACGGCGCCCGCACCACGCCGCACATGTATGTGGTCGATGCCAAGGGCATGCTGGTCTATGCCGGCGGCATCGACGACAAACCCAGCGCCAACCCGGCCGACGTGAAGACCGCAAAGAACTTCGTCAACGCAGCGCTGGCCGACATGCAGTCCGGCAAGCCGATCGCGCAGCCCGTGACGCGCGCCTATGGCTGTTCGGTGAAGTACGCCGACAGCTGATTGGCCCACCCCCGCAGCGGCTTCGCCGCTCCCCCTCAAGGGGGCACCGCTGGCGGACCGGCAAAGCCGGATCCGCGGCGGTCGCTTGGGTGCCCTCGATTACGGCAGGTGCTGGTACTGTGCGGCGAGCGCCTCGAAGCTGCGCTTGGAGGCCGCGGCGTCGAAGTCGGGGCCGAGTTCGTCGGCCAGGATCGCGGCCACGGCGCCGGCCTGTCGCGCGGCCTCGGCGGCGTCCAGAAAGAGCAGGCGCGAGCGCCGCGCGAGAACGTCTTCGACCGTGCGCGCCATCTCGAATCGCACGGCGAACCGGACCATCGCTTCGCTGAGCGCGCCTTGGCCCGATTCAGCGTCGCGCCACAGCCAGTGCGTGGCACCGGGCAGCGCATGCAGCATGGCCGCCTCGCTGCCGTAGAGGTGTTCACCGGGCGCCTGCGTCATCGACACGCCATGCTGCATGGACGCGCCGAGCAGCGGCAGCCGGGCCGTGACGCCCTTGGCCCTGCGCGGCAGCAGCTTGCGTTCGAAACAGCGTTCGAGCACGTCTTCGGCCATCGCGCGGTAGGTGGTCCACTTGCCGCCGGTGACGGTGACCAGGCCCGATTTACCGACGATGACGGTGTGCTCGCGCGAGATTTTTTGGGTGCTGCCGGGCGGC
>JANOPR010000615.1:0-6423 GCA_031421955.1 Burkholderiales bacterium | reverse complement strand
GGCCGTGAAGCTGCTTGGCGCGGTGCTTCATGCTGGCCATGCCGTGGCCGCGATCCAGGCGACCGTCGAGCTCGAGCGGTATGCCCTTGCCGTTGTCCTGGATCGCCAGTTGGAAGTCGCCGCTGTCGATCAGGCAGACGATCGAGCAGCGCGACGCGCCGCTGTGCTTGATGATGTTGTTGACGGCTTCGCGCAGGATGCGCGTGGTCTGCACATAGGCTCGCGCGGACAAGGTCTGCGGCAACTCGTCTGAGGGCGCGCTCCATTCGCCTTCGATGCCGGTCTGCGACAGCCGACCCACCACCTCGGCCCGCCAGTCGCCCAGGGCGTCGATCAGCTTGAGCGGTTTGCCGGTCAGGCCACGCACGGACAAACGCATCTCTTCAAGGGCCTCGCGTGCCAATGTGGAAATGCGCTCGCTCTCGCTGGTGTGGACGATGGTCAGCAGCTTGGCGCCGAGGTCGTCGTGCAGGTCGGCCGCAATGCGCTTGCGTTCCTGTTGCGTCACCTGCTCGACACGCAACTCGGCCATCTGGGCGAAGTTCTTCTCCATTTCGGCGCTGGCTTCGCGCACGCGGCTCTCGAGCGCCTGCCGGCCGTCTTCGGCGCTCAAGAGGGCGCGGCTGTACTGCTGCAACAGATGCCAAGCCATGGCCATCAAGGCCACGGGCATCAGCAGGTGCGGCAGGTGCCGCCAGGGAGCAGGCAGGCCACGCTGCTGCACCACCAGTTCGATCATGGTCGTGACTGCGGCCAGGCCGAGCAGCAAGGCCATGGCCCAGAAGTCGCGGCGCCGCGCACGGTGCGTGGACCACAGGTAGAACGCCATCGCCGCCAGCACCTGCAGTACGAGCAACATGTACCAGGTGCTGGTCAGCATGTGAATGCGCATCGGGCCGGCCAGCAGCAGGCTTGCTGGTACGGCGACGCACTGTGCGTACAGCGCAACTTCGATCGGACGCGATCGCCAGCCTGCGAAGTGCAGCAGAAACTGCACCGCCGCCAGGGCGACAACGGCTGGCAACGAGGCCAACAGCAGCTCGCTGTCGTAGTTGGGCAATGGCAATTCGTGCCACCACAGCTTGGCGGTGACGAGGGCCCAGCCGATCGACAGGACGCCAAAGTAAGCGAGGTGGCTGTCACGTCGACGGTTGCGCGCCAGGGCCAATGTGAACAGGCCGGTCAACATCAACAGCGCCGCAGCCACGCCCGGCAACGTGACCGCCAGCAAGGTGTCGCTTGCCAGTTGTTCGTGCAGCGGCGCGTAGGGCCCGATCAGCGGTGCGGAAAGGCCCGCGGCGCGCTGGCGCGAGCCGACCTGCTCCAGCGCATAGCCCGCGAGTCGCAGGTCCACGGTGTTGCCGCGCTCGAGCAGCAGCGCACCAGGCAGCGGCAGCAGGAGCGGGCGCTGGCAATCGCGTGAGATCGGGTCGCTCATGCGGCCTGCCGCGTGCAGGCGCCGGCCATTGAGCTGGACCTCCAGGTTGGCGCAGGCCCGCTCGATGTACAGGCCGAGCAGACCGGGCTGGCTGGCCGCGCCGGCGGCGTCAAAACGCAGCCGGTACCAAAGAGGCGTGTTTTGATGCGGGCGCGTGCGCGCCCAATCGTCGGGCAACTCGACGACGCGGGCGACCGCGTCAACCGGAAAGTGCCCGAGGCCAGCGTCGTTGGCCGCGAGGGCGTCGGCAAATGTCTGCGCCGGGGCTTCGGCCCGCGCCTGGCCAACCGCGGGGTTGAGCCAAAGCAGGGCGGCGAACGCCAGGGCCAGCCAGCTGCAGAAGAGTCCGTTGCGCGCCATGTCGGCTGCGATTGTGCAGGATGGTGTGCGCCGACCGACGCGGCGACAATCAGCACTTCCGTGTCCTTCTACAGGCTTTGCGTTGATTCTCAGGCAGGCTTTCATCCCGCTCGACAACCATCGGCTGGCGCACCTGTGCGGGGCGCTTGACGTCCACCTTCGGGCCATTGAGTCGGCGCTCGGCGTGGCCATTGCACGGCGCAACGAGTCATTTCGCGTCGAGGGGACCCAGGCCGCCGCCGAGCGCGCGGTGGGATTGCTTCAGAGGCTGTATGGGCGGGCCACGCACCCGATCGACGGCGAGGCCCTGCAGCTGGCATTGGCCCAGGCCGCGGCCTCGGCGACTGCGCGTGATGCGACCGATGCGGGCGCGGCCGTCGACGCCGCAGTGGTGCTGCACACCCGGCGGGCCGACCTGGAGGGTCGTACGCCGAATCAGCGCCAGTACCTGCGCCAGATGCTCGATCACGACATCACTTTCGGTATCGGCCCGGCCGGCACCGGCAAGACCTTTCTGGCCGTGGCCTGCGCAGTCGACGCCCTGGAGCGCAGCCAGGTGCAGCGCATCGTCTTGACCCGTCCCGCGGTCGAGGCCGGCGAGCGCCTGGGCTTCCTGCCGGGTGATCTGGCGCAGAAGGTCGACCCCTACCTGCGCCCGCTCTACGATGCGCTGTACGACCTGATGGGCTTGGATCGCGTCACCAAGGCCTTCGAGAAGGGCTTGATCGAGATCGCGCCGCTGGCCTTCATGCGTGGGCGCACCCTGAACCACTCGTTCGTGATCCTCGACGAGGCGCAGAACACGACCACGGAGCAGATGAAGATGTTCCTGACGCGCATCGGCTTCGGTGCCAAGGCCGTGGTCAACGGCGACGTCACCCAGATCGACCTGCCGCGCGGCATCGCCAGCGGCCTGGTGCATGCCGAACAGGTGCTGCGGCGCGTTGACGGCATCGCCTTCACCTACTTCACTGCGGCCGATGTGGTGCGCCACCCGTTGGTGGCGCGCATCGTCCAGGCCTACGAGAAATCCGTGCAGGATGAGCCGCGCGATGCGCGCTGAGCGGCCCGCGCTCAGGCTGTCGCTGCAGCAACCCGATGGCCGGCATCGGCAGGTGCTGACGCGGCATCGCGTCACGCGCTGGATCCGGGCGGCCCTGGACGCGCCGGCAGAGATCACGGTGCGCATCGTCGACGCCGACGAGGCGCGCGCCCTCAACCGCGACTACCGGGCCAAGGACTACGCCACCAATGTGCTGACCTTCGTCTACCAGCGGCTGCCGACCGTGATGGCCGACCTGGTGTTGTGTGCACCCGTGGTGGCCCTGGAGGCGCGCGAGCAACACACGTCGCTCCAAGCCCACTACGCCCACCTGTTGGTGCACGGCGCCTTGCATGCGCAGGGCTGGGACCATCAGCGCGTCGCGGACGCCCGGGCCATGGAGGCCCACGAGAGCGCATTGCTGCTGGCCCTGGGCATTGCCGACCCCTACCGCAAGTGACTGCGGCTCAAGCGCGGGACGAAAGGTAGCGCTTGCGCCAGAAGAGGAGGCCGAGTCCCAGGGCAATGGCGACCATCAGGCCGAGCGCGATCCAGACGCCGGTGGCGCTGTGGATCAGCGGCAGCGCGTCGAAGTTCATGCCGAAGAAGCCCGTGACCAGGTTCAACGGCAGGAAGATCGCCGTCAGCACTGTCAATGTGCGCATGATCGAGTTGGTGCGGTGGCCGAGCGAAGTGAAGTGCATCTGCACGGCGTTTTCGGCCGATTGCTCGAGCCGGCGTACGTGCGTCAGCACTCGCTCGATGTGCTCGAGTACATCGCGTGAGCGCACGCGCAGCAACTCGCGGTCGCGCCTGGCCGTGGCGTCGGTTGTGTCGGGCCACTCGTCGAGCGCGTCTATCCATTCCTGCACGGCGTCGCGCTGGTCTTCGCAGGTGTCTTCGAGCAGGTGCAGCTTGTCGCGCGATTCGAGCAGCACCGGCCAGTCGTGAAAGCGGCTTCTCGGCGCCAGCAGTGCGCTTTGCAAGGCGCCGAGTTGGCGTGTCAGCAGGCGGCGCAGGTCCAGGTAGCCGTCGACCATGTGGTTGACCATGCGCAACATCAGGTCGGCAGGGCTGGCTGGCAGGCGCGATGCAGAGCGCCCTTCTGTTGCGGGCACTACGTCTGCCAGGCGTTGCGCAAAGTGTTCGAGTACCGTGCTTTCAGGCGGATGTACGGTGATCAGCAGATGGTCAAAGACTGCGAAGCCGACAGGACTGGTGTCGATGCCCTGCAATGCACGCCTCGCCGACGCGACTGTGGGTGGGTCGTTGTCGGCTTGCGGTGCACTGACGCTGCTGCCCCCCGCCAGGCGCCGGAACACCAGCACGTCGTACCAGGACGTGTAGTCGAAATGGCTCGGCAAGTGTGGGTTGAGCAGGTCCGAGACATGCAGGTCGACCAGCGGGCCGGTGCGCCAGCGCTGCAGTTGTTCTTGGATCGCGCCGATGCATGACTCAAGCTCGGGCCGTGCGATGCCGACCCACAGGAATCCTGTTGCCGGCAGGTCGTCGGGCAGGCCCCCGAGTTCGGCAAAGCTGTCCGCGGCGACGTGAAAGACGCGCATCGCCGGCATCGGCCTCAGGCCTTCAACAGCCGCGCCGCATCGAGTGCGAAGTAGCTCAGCACACCATCGGCGCCGGCGCGCTTGAAGGCCAGCAGGGTCTCCAGCATCACCGCGTCATGGTCGAGCCAGCCGTTGGCGGCTGCGGCCTTGAGCATGGCGTACTCGCCGCTGACCTGGTAAGCGAATGTCGGCATGCGGAACTCGTCCTTGACGCGTCGCAGGATGTCCAGGTAGGGCAACCCCGGTTTGACCATCACCATGTCGGCGCCTTCGGCGATGTCTAGCGCCACCTCGCGCAGGGCCTCGTCGCTGTTGGCGGGGTCCATCTGGTAGGTCTTCTTGTCGCTCTTGCCCAGGGTGCCTGCCGAGCCGACGGCGTCGCGGAAAGGGCCGTAGAACGCACTCGCGTACTTTGCGCTATAGGCCATGATGCGGGTGTGCACCATGCCGTTGGCCTCGAGCGCCTGGCGTACCGCGCCGATGCGGCCGTCCATCATGTCGCTGGGGGCGACGATGTCGACGCCGGCGCTGGCCTGGACCAGCGCTTGCCTGGTCAGCACGGCCACCGTCTTGTCGTTGAGGATGGTGCCGCTGGCGTCGATCAGGCCGTCCTGGCCGTGGCTGGTGTAGGGGTCCAGGGCGACGTCGGTCAGCAGGCCGAGCTCGGGAAACCGGCGCTTCAATTCGCGCACCGCACGCGGCACCAAGCCCTCGGGATTCAGCGCCTCGCTGCCGTCGGGCGTCTTCAGCGCCGGATCGATCACGGGGAACAGCGCCATCACCGGTACACCGAGCTCGAGGCATTGCTCGGCCTGCGGCAATAGGCGATCGATCGACAGTCGCTGCACGCCCGGCATCGAGATCACGTCCTCGGACCGCTGCGAGCCGTCAAGCACAAACACCGGATAGAGCAAGTCGGCGCTTGAGAGCTGGTTCTCACGCACCATCGCGCGGCTGAATGCGTCACGACGCAGGCGGCGCGGTCGGCTCGCGGGATAGGGAGGCAGCGGCGGTGTGGACATGGCATCGGTGGATGAGTCAGTCGCAACCGCCCGCCGTGGCCGGCGTCGACTTCGGCAACCGGTGACGGGGCAGTTACAAGCGACTCACGCTCTGCTAAAGTGGCCCGCGAATGATAGCTGCAAGGCTGTTATTCCCTGCTTTTCCTCCCTGAGCAGGTGCCTTAGCGTGATGACAGCGATAAGGCTTTTCAGCCCCGGCCGCAAGGCCGGGGCTCTTTAACCGGCCCCACGGGTCAAGTCCGCATAATCGTCGCCCATGAGCGTCGGCTTTCTCTGGGTCAAGGCCCTTCACATCGTCTTCGTCGCCAGCTGGTTCGCCGGGCTGTTCTACCTGCCCCGGCTGTTCGTCAACCTGGCTTTGGTGCCCGCGCACAGCGTCGCCGAACGCGATCGCCTGTTGCTGATGGCGCGCAAGCTGTATCGCTTTGCCGGTTTGTTGATGGCGCCCGCGCTGGCCCTGGGCTTCGTGCTCTGGCTGGTGTACGGGGTCGGACTTGCGCCGGGCAGCGGCTGGCTCTATGCCAAGCTCGCCGTCGTGGCGATGGCCATCGGCTACCACCATGCCTGCGGCCGCTTGTTGCGCGCGTTCGAGACGGGCGCGCCGCGACGCACCGACCGCTGGTACCGGGTCTTCAACGAGGTCTCGGTGTTGTTGTTCGCCGCCGCCGTGGTGCTGGTCGTCGTCAAGCCGTTCTGAGCATGACCCCTAGCGTGGCGAGGCATCGCAGCACCGCCTGGCCGCTCGCCCTGATGTTCGCGGCCTTGGTCGTGTACGCCAGCCTGTACCCGTTCGCCGGCTGGCGCTGGCCGCCGACCTTGGGCGGCCTCGAGTTGCTGCGGTTGCCCTGGCCGCCATGGCGCGATCGATTTGACGAAGCGTCGAACCTGCTGGGCTACGTGCCGCTGGGAGGATTGCTGTTCGTTGCAGTGGCCCGCAGCGGCGGCAACGCGCGGGCGGGCCTGCTGACGGCCGTGCTCTGCGGCGCGGCCCTGTCG